>CATPCO010000626.1 GCA_955652925.1 uncultured Xanthobacteraceae bacterium
CGGAGGCAAGGTAGGACGCGATCCGCGGGCGTGTCGCCACCCGCTCGCGGAGCGCCACGATGCGTGGCACCTTCTTCTCGAACCGGCGCATCCTTTTGGGAAAGGCATAGCGCAAGCCTTCAACGATCTGAAAGAGCGAGAAATCGACATAGCAAAGCCTGCGGCCGAGCAGATAAGGGCCGCGGCTCTTGGTCAATACGCGTTCGAAATAGCCCAGCATTTTTGGAATGCGATAACGCCAGAAATCAGCGGTACGCCGCTTGGCAGCCGGGCGTTGCTCTTCGTAATAGAGATACGTGGTGACGGGGTGGTGCGTGTCATGGATTTCAACCACGAGATCGCTGATCGTAAGCTGGAGCTGATGGAGCCACAGGCGGCCGGCCTCGTCCGCCGGCGCAAGGTGAAGCCGGGGGCCGAGATAGAGCAGGATGTTTGCGGTCTGCGCAACAATGCGCCGGCGGTCTCTGATGAACGGCGGCGCATAGGGCGGGCGCTCGATGCCCTTTCCGTTCATCAGCTTGATCATTGAGGACGTCCCGCGCTCGCGGGCAACGTCGACATAAGCGGCGCCGGCCGCTTCCAACGCGAGCCGGATGAATTCGCCGCGCCCCTGGATGGTCGGCCAGTAGTAGAGCTCGTAGGGCATCGAACTTGCTCCTGTTTCTGTCGCGCGCGCGGTGGCCGTGTGATCAGGCCAAAGAGCTATCGCTCGAAAGATCATAGAGCTAAAGAGATCGAGAGCGGGACGCGAATGAAAAGGCCGCTCATCCCTGAGCGGCCTTCATGGCTGGCCGGATAGGACCTATGCCTGCACCCGCGGCGCACTCCTATCCGAGGTCGTATCCGCAAGCGTGGGGATGATTCTGCGGAGAATATGCTTAATGAACCGTGAACGAGTTTTGCAGGCTCAATTCATGGCTGCGAGCGCTACTCCTTCTCTTCCGGATGAAGCGGTGCTGCGCCTGGATGAGCTCTATGTTGGCAGGGCGCTCGAACGGGGGCGGCAGCGGTTCCCGTGGCCGCCGCGGGTGGCCGATGGCGCGAAACCAATCTTCTAGACCCGCGGGCGCGATCAACCAAAGCAGCCGCATCTGCTCAGTCTTCCGGTCGCAGCTCATCCAAGGCGGAGCCTGATGTTACAGGTGTTTACAGGCGTGTCAAAAGTCGAAAAGGCGCAAAGAAATGTCTGTCAAACATCTCCATCGAAAAATTCGGACAACAAAACCAACGAGCAAATCGCCAACAAAAAAATGAAAAAAGTTCTTGACAAAGAAACGAAACTTGTGTATGAAAGCGCATCCTCCAAAATTGTGAATTGAACTTGCGCTGCAAGGCGCGCGCAGCTCTGCAGCATTTCATATCGCCCCTACGCCAAGCAGCGCGAATTCCACGCCGCCGGAGCGAGCGCGCGCGAGCGGCTGCTGATGGCCGGCAACCAGCTCGGCAAGACGATTGCCGGCGGCTTCGAAGCCGCCATGCACGCCACCGGGCGCTACCCCGGCTGGTGGCAGGGCAGGAGATTCGACATGATAGGCGACCTTTCCTGCCCGGCGGGACACGTGAGCCCATCATGGCGGGCGCGCGGGAGTTTGTAATTCAACGTCGAACAAAGGAAAGAGCAACATGGCCGCAAACATTCGTACCGTGATCGCTGCCGGTACAACCATTGCCGCGCTGGTGGCGTGTACCTGCACGTTGGCGCAGACCCCCTCGCCTGACTACGCGGCAATCCTTACCTCCCCCGATCGCAGCGATGCGGACCGGCAAATCGACGCGCGCCGCGACCCGCTGAAGTTCCTGGCGTTCGCGGATCTGCGGCCCGGCATGAAGGTGCTCGATATGGGAGCCGGCGGCGGATACAGCACCGAGCTCATCGCCCGCGTGGTTGCGCCAAGCGGCGTCGTGTACGGCCAGAACCCCGGCGATCTTGGCGAGCGCCCCAAGGCGCGCTTCGACGCGCGCCTAAAGAGTCCGGCGGGGCGCAATATTGTGAGTCTGGTACGGCCGTTCGACGATCCGGTACCCGCCGATGTAGGCGCACTCGATGCGATCACCTTCCTCTTCTTCTATCACGATACAACCTACATGGCGGTCGATCGCGCCGAGATGAACCGCAGACTCTATGCCGCGCTCAAGCCCGGTGCCGTGCTCTTGATCGCGGACCATTCGGCGAGACCAGGCGACGGCACCTCCGTCGGCAAGACACTTCATCGAATTGAGGAAAGCGCGCTCCGCCGCGAGGTCGAGGCAGCCGGGTTCAACCTCGTTGCGCAGGGTGATTTCTGGCGCCATCCCGAGGACACGCGTGACTTCTCCATCCAGCCGCCGCCAGGCAGGCCAGTGGACGAATTCGTGCTCAAGTTCCAGCGGCCGATGTGAGAGTCACCGCCGCGGCGCGTCGATTGGCGCGCAGTTGCGCCGGCCCTGCGCCAGGCAGTCGTCGAGCATGCGCTGGTTGAACATGGCATTGGCGAGCCAAATGCCGCCGCCCAGCAGCGCCACGACGAACAACAGCAACACGATATTGGCGATCCGGCGCTCGCGCTCCGTCTCGAAACCCCCGCCCTCGGGTTTACGCTCGTCCATCCTGCTTGGCGCTTTCAGGCCCCCATCGTCTCCTTGACGGCGCTGACGAGCTGTTTGAGCGTGAACGGTTTCGACAGGAAGTTGAACTTTTCGTGCTCAGACAGGCTCTTGTCGAATGCATCTTCGGCATAGCCCGACACGAAGATGATCTTTAGGTCGGGATTGCGTTTACGAAGCTCCTTCATGAGGGTGGGCCCATCCATTTCCGGCATCACCACGTCGGAAACGACGAGATCGACATGGCCGCCCACCCGCTCCATTTCCTCCAACGCCTCGACGCCGTTACCAGCCTGGATGACGGTATAGCCGCGCGACTGCAATCCACGCGCATTGAGCGCCCGCAGCCCCTCCTCGTCTTCCACCAGCAGAATGGTGCCCTGGCCGGTAAGGTCAGTCGCTGCGGTGCGCATGACCTCACCGGCAGCGGAGATCGCGCCGGCGATGGCTGGGGCGATGGTCTCCGGAAGCTGCGGCGCCTCGATGTCGTCCGCGCCCGGGATGTAGCGCGGCAGAAAAATGCGAAACGTTGTTCCGTGGCCGACTTCCGAATCAACATAAATGAAGCCGCCCGTCTGTTTGACAATGCCGTACACGGTCGAAAGACCGAGCCCAGTCCCCTTTCCGATGTCCTTGGTGGTGTAAAAAGGATCGAAGATCTTATCGATAATTTCGGGCGCGATGCCGCTGCCGGTGTCTTCAACTTCCACCAGCACATATTCTCCGAGCGGCATTCCCTTGCCTTGCAGCCGCGCACTCTCCTCGGCGCCCACATTCGACGTCCGCAGCGTGAGTTTGCCGCCGAGCGGCATTGCGTCGCGCGCATTCACCGCCAAATTGATGATGACCTGTTCGAATTGTCCGACATCGGCCTTCACCGGCCACAGCCCGCGCACCTGCGGAACATCGAGCTCCACATTCTCCCCGATGAGACGATGCAGCAGGACGGTGAGGTCCGACAGCGCCTCGCCCAAATCGATCACCTGGAGCCGAAGCGTCTGCTTGCGCGAGAACGCGACCAGCTGCCGCACCAAGCTCGCTGCCCGATTGGCGTTCTGCTTGATGAGCATGATGTTCTCAAATGACGGATCGGTCGGCCGGTGGGCATTGATCAGCAATTCAGTCGCCATCGTGATCACGCCGAGCAGATTGTTGAAATCGTGCGCGATGGCGCCGGTCAGCCGGCCGATGGTCTCCATCTTCTGCTGCTGGTTAACCTGATTTTCGAGGGTACGCTGCTGGGTTGTCTCCAGTGCGTAAACGATCGCTGCTTCCCGCTCACGCTCCTCGTCATCCTCAATTGCGGTGACAAAGAAGGTCGCAAAGCGCTCGCTCGGGCCGACGAGAGCGGTATCGACGGGAGCGATCTCGCCCTGTCCTTCCGCGGCCTTGCGAATGGCCGCTTCGAGCGCAGCGCGATCCCGTCCGCTGATGACAGTGAGAATAGAGCGATCGGCCGATGCTTCTGCCTTGAACGCGGATGGAAACAAGCGCGCGAATCTTGCGTTTGAGTCCGCGATCCTGCCTTGCTTATCGACCGTTGCGATCGCCATCGGCGTGTTCTGGAAAAAGCGCATGAAGCGCACCTCCGCGTCGCGCTGCGGGTCGCTGCCGTCGTCGCGCGCTCGATTGAGAACGAGCGTGCGCGAGGTGCCCGCAGCGCCGTCGGCGCCGAATGCCACTTTATGAAACAAGCGGACAGGGAGCGGGTGACCGCTGCGCGTCTTTAGATCAATGTCGAGGACGTCGGTGCGCACGTCGCCTGGAGACGTTGCCGCGGTGGTGAGCAAGGCTGCTCCTTCTCCGGCGACGATATCGTCGAGCTTGAGCCCTCCGGAACCGACCTGCGCCAGGTCATGGTCGAGCCAATTGGCAAGCGTGGCATTGAGATAAACGATGTTGCCGTTCGCCTCTGCCGAGAAAAACCCTGCGGGCGCATGATCGAGATAGTCTATGGCGTGTTGCAGTTCCTGGAACACGTTCTCATGGCGCTCAAGCTCGCGGGTCACGTCTGCGAGCGACCAAACGGCCATGCGAGACTCCCGCTTCCCCGCGCCGAGCGGTCGAACCCGTATTCGCAGCCAACGCCCCTCCTCGCCTTTATGCGAGCCGATACGCACCTCTTCCTGAGCACGGCGACCTTCGCGGGCTGCTTTCAGCAGCCGGTAGACCGACTCGGAAACCCCTGGATCACCCATGAAAACGCGCTCAACCGGCCGAATATCATCGCGGTCGGATGCGCCTATGAGATCGCGGTAAGCAGGGTTGGCATAGAGGACGCGCCCATTCCAATCAGTGACCAGAATTCCATCATTGGCGCCCTCAACAACAGTTCTCAGGAGCGGGCTTGCCGTCTCCCGCGCAGGCGCACGCAACACACCGGCGGCAAGGGCAAACAGCAGGAACACGCCGACGGTCGCCAACACCGCGAGAATCACCAGGATGTACGACTCCGCATTTGCCCGGCCTATGAACAAGAGCCCGCCCGCCGCGGCGATCAGAGCGAGTGCAAGAAGGAGAACAAGACCGATGCTGCCGCTGGGCTCCTTGAGCACGCTCCCGCAGGCTCGCGCCTCTTCCTTTGGCAATTCCATTGTGAGCGGATTTGAATCGACTGCCATGGACTCGACTCAGTGCCTGAGCCGGTGAGTCCATGCAAGAGTGCGCATCAGTTCCGCCAACAGTGGCGCGATGGGACGCGAACATACAGCCCGTAGTCCTTGGAGCCAGTTTCGATGACGTTCGATCACCACGCGATGGTGCAGCCCGCGATACCTCTCCCCGGAGGGGAGAGGTGGACCTGCTGGCTCGATCTCAGCGAAACTTATCGAAGAGGGAGGAATTGCGGGGAAACCGGCTCATGGCGGCCCCCGGACGAGGCAGGGCAATCGCATATGACAAGCGTCCCGCAAACCCCGGACGGGAAGCACATCGCGGTCGCGAAGCTTGTAGGGGCGGGTTTTAAACCCGCCCTTGTGTCACAGGCTCGCCGCGAGAGAATTGCCGTCATCAGCTGCGCAATCGAAGTTCGCACGGCTAAGCTCGGATCAACCTCACACACCGTGAATGCCGAACGAGGGCGGGGTTGAAACCCGCCCCTACAAGAACCACCAGCGTAGTGCCGCTTTGTGGCCTCGGTTTGGGGTACGGCTTGCTCATATGCGATTGCCCTGCCGGATGAGGACGCATCACGCCACCCACCGGTTTTACCAAGCAGAGTCTTTTGCCATGGGGATAGACGAGATGACGCCTATCCTATTTAATTCCTTGTTAGTATTCGGGTTGACGGCTGGGGCCGTGGCGTTAACCATTTGGGCGATCGCGGTGGGGCCATAAACCCTGGAGCGCGCAGGGGAGGAGTGATGTTGAACATGTTATTCGGCGAGGGACAGTATGCGATCAAGCTGCTGCTTGCCTTTGTTATTATTTTTGGCGTCCTCGCGCTCGCCCTGTGGCTCTTGCGCCGGTTTGGCGGTGAGCGATTGGGAAACGCCGCTGCTCGCGGGCGCCAGCCGCGACTGGCCGTAATCGATCAAGCCAACGTCGATGGCCGGCGCCGCCTTATCCTCGTGCGCCGCGACAATGTCGAGCATCTGCTGATGATCGGTGGCCCGAGCGACGTCGTGGTTGAGCCGAATATCGTGCGGGGAGCGGCAGCGGCACGCGAACCCGCCGTACCGCGGCCGGTATCGGCGGGTGATACCCTGCCCAGGGCAGTGCCGCTCGGCGAAGGCAACATGTGGCCGCTTGCGCCTGAGCCGGCGCCTCGGGCGGAACCCCTGCCCCGCGCGGAACCGGGGCCGCGATTGGAAGGCGTATCGCGGCCAGAGCTGCCGCCTCGCGCCCAGCGTCCTGCACCGGGGCCGGCCGAGGAAGCCGCACCGCATTGGCCATCACCTGAAGCTGAAACGCCTCCACCTCCCCGGCCCCTACCAACCGGCCGCGAACGCAGCACGAATAACGATCCGCTGGCCGGCTTGGCCGAAGAACTTGCACGCGAGCCATCCCCGACGGACCGCGAGCCGGCGCCACAGCCTCGCCGGCAACCACTGCGGCGGGATCTGCGCTCGCGTCCCGCGCCTGTCCCGACTGTGGGAACGCCATCATCTGCCGGACAGACAAGGTCGCCCGCCGATCACAACCTTGCAGAAATGGCGCAGCGCTTGGAGGCGGCACTGCGCCGGCCGGCCAAAGGCAGTGAGATTCGACCGGCCTCATCCGCACCAACGCCCGAATCGGGCGTCGAAGAGGCGGACGAGACTGAGGCAGTCACCACGGTCACTGAGCCAGCGCGCGCGGCCCAGCCTGGGGACGCACCGAGGTCCGCGCGCAACGATGCAAGGCCGTCACCGCGGAGCGATACCAACCCTGCACCGCAGAAATCGCTTTACGACAGCCTCGAACAGGAAATGGCGAGCCTCCTGGGCCGCCCGAACAACAAGCAGTAATTTCCAGGCTTACTCGTCGCGGTAGATGCGCTCGCGCCGCTCGTGGCGTTCCTGCGCTTCCACCGAAAGCGTGGCGATGGGTCGCGCCTCGAGCCGTTTGAGAGCAATCGGCTCGCCGGTTTCCTCGCAATAGCCGTAGGTGCCGTCCTCCAAGCGCGCGAGGGCTGAATCGATCTTGGCAATGAGTTTGCGCTGGCGATCCCGGGCGCGCAGCTCGATGGCGCGGTCGGTTTCGGAGGAGGCTCGGTCGGCAAGATCGGGATGATTCTCGTTTTCGGCCTGGAGATGGGCGAGCGTTTCCTTCGCCTCCTTGAGTATTTCCTCCTTCCAGGTAAGCAGCTTTTGCCTGAAATATTCCCGCTGGCGCTCATTCATGAATGGCTCTTTGTCGGAAGGCCGATAGCCTTTGGTCTTGTCCAGGACCGATGCGCCATTTTTGTGGGAAGACATTGCAACCCCCTGCGGAAACATGCGAACCCCCGCTCGCGCGGCGAGCTTATATCGACCTCCGCAGCGGCGGACAATACGGGAATTGCTGGCAGCGCGCGTTCGCTGCACTGCGATAGAACAAGGCGGAATCAAGTCTCCGGCAGGAACTTGAGCGCTACGCCATTCATGCAATAGCGCAAGCCTGTTGGAGCGGGGCCATCCTCGAAGACGTGGCCCAAATGCCCGCCGCAGCGGCGGCAATGCACCTCCGTGCGGGGGAAGAACAGGGAACGGTCAACCGAGGTGCCAATGGCATTTGCCAGCGGCTCGTAGAAGCTTGGCCAACCGGTCCTGCTGTCGAATTTTGCCCGCGAGGAGAACAGGGGCAAATCGCAGCCCGCGCAAGCATAGGTACCCACGCGCCCCTCATGATCCAGAATGCTGGAACCGGGACGTTCAGTTTGATGGAGCCGCAGCACCTCGTATTGCGCCTTGGTCAGGGTTGTGCGCCACTCCGCGTCGGTTTTCTGGACCTCGAATGCGCCCGAAGCCTCGACAGCTTTGCTGCCTTGCAGCCACTTCCATGCCGCGAGCAGCGTCATCCCGGTCATCCCTGAAAGTACAAGACGGCGGTTGAGCATCGCTAATCCTTCTTGCCCCACAACTCCTCAAGCCGAGCGTCACGGCCGCAGTTGAAGCGGTAGAATTTGTAGCGGATCGGATTCTTCAAGTAGTAATCCTGGTGGTAGTCCTCTGCCCGATAGAATGGGCCGGCTGCTGTGATCTGCGTCGCAATGGGTTGTTTGAAGCGTGCCTGAACCGCCGTCTTCGACGCTTCCGCGAGCCTGCGTTGCTCTTCGTCATGATAGAAGATCGCGGTACGGTACTGGTCGCCGTGATCACAGAACTGGCTGTTCTTCGCCAATGGATCGATGTCGTGCCAGAACACGTCGAGAAGCTTCTCGTAGCTCACCTTGGCCGGGTCATAGCCGATCTCGACCGACTCGGCATGCCCGGTCCCGCCGCGCGAAACCTCTTCATAGGTCGGACTAGGAGTGCGGCCGCCGGTATAGCCTGAAGTGGTGCTGATCACGCCTCCTACCTTGTCAAAGTCGGCCTCGACGCACCAGAAGCATCCGCCGGCGAAAGTGGCGATCGCGGTTTTAGGAGGCTCGTTCTGTTGCGCGACTGCGCTTGCGATGAAGGAAAGCCACACTGGCAAACCGAACCACAGACCGTGCCTGAGCTTGTGCATTGCGTCCTCGAGCCTTCCCGGGCCGCATCATAGGACATTGACGAACGACAGTGACTACAACTCGTCTCACGTTCATGCGATAATGGCTATAACGAGGTGGGGCCGCTGAGCGGCCCCTTTACCGTCCTGCCCTGCCCACAACGCTCGCTGTTCCGAGCCTTTTGCGCACCTGCTACGACCGGAGACTGTGCGTCAACGCCAAAGGAAAATGATGCAATTTGACGGAACCAGTTCCTACGTCGCCACCGATGATCTCAAGGTTGCGGTGAACGCTGCAATCACACTGGAACGGCCTCTGCTGGTGAAAGGCGAGCCCGGTACTGGCAAGACCGTGCTTGCGCTCGAAATTGCAAAGAGCCTCAGCGCGCCATTGATTGAGTGGCACATCAAGTCCACCACCAAAGCCCTGCAGGGACTGTATGAGTACGACGCGGTCTCACGGTTGCGCGACAGCCAGCTGGGCGACGCGCGGGTGCAGGACATCCGCAACTACATAAAGCGCGGCAAACTGTGGGACGCATTCGTCTCGGACACGCGTCCAGTCCTTCTCATCGACGAGATCGACAAGGCTGATATCGAGTTTCCGAACGACCTGCTGCAGGAGCTCGATCGGATGGAATTCTTCGTCTACGAGACCGGACAGACGATCAAGGCGCACCGGCGGCCGATCGTGCTCGTCACGTCCAACAACGAGAAAGAATTGCCCGATGCGTTTTTGCGCCGCTGTTTCTTTCACTACATCCGCTTTCCCGACACAGACACCATGCGTGCCATTGTCGAAGTCCACTTTCCCGGGATCAAGCAACGCCTGATCTCGGAGGCACTCAAACTGTTCTATGAGATCCGCGAAGTGCCGGGAATGAAGAAGAAGCCTTCAACATCCGAGCTGCTGGACTGGCTGAAACTGCTGATGGCGGAGGACGTGGGCCCCGAAACCCTGCGCGAACGGGATCCGCGGAAGCTCATCCCGCCGCTGCATGGCGCGCTGCTCAAGAACGAGCAGGATGTGCACCTGTTCGAGCGGCTCGCATTCATGGCCAAGCGCGAGGGGCGCTAGCTACTTCCCGGCGTCGCAAGGAAGAAAATTGCGGTGATCGCGGCGGCGGCGCCGCTCTTAAGGCTTCTCGTCCCGCGCTATTGCAACACCTCGCGGGCCAGCAAGGCTTTCTTGCATCTGCCGAGCTTGCTCGGCCCCGGCGTGCGATCCGCGGGCAGGCTCCCTCCCATCAAGCCTGTCTGGCGGGTTCTCCTCAACGGGCTGGAGAGTGTGCACTTCCTCGCCCGCAATCAGCGGGTCGACGGGCAATTGAGCGAGAGAAGGCTCCTGGGGCAACTGTTCGGAGGGCACTACGGCGCCGAGCTTGGCTTCGATCCGGGGCAACTGCTCGCCCGCACGCAAGGCGGCGCGTTCTTTCGCCCGACGAAGCTCATCCTCGCGTTCCCGCGCCTGGCGCGCGGACCAGCGTTCGCGGGCGCTGAACCACCAGTAGTAGACCTGCATCGCCGCGCGGCCGGCTTTGCCGCCCGCCCAAACCAGCTCGTATGGCGCGAACAAACGCCAGCTGTCGTCCCCCTCCGCAATGGTCTGGGCAATGATGTTGCCGGCCATAGCTGTCGTGTTGAGCCCGTGTCCTCCAAAGCCGCTCGCGAGCCAAAGCCCAGGCGAAAGCTCGCCGATCTGGGGCATGCGGTGGAGCGCATTCCCAAGCACCCCTGACCAGACATATTCGGCCTCGACTTGGCCCAGCTGCGGATAGACTTCGGCAATATCCCCGACGAGGCTCGACACGAACCGGCGCGGGTCGGCGTCCCATGTCCTCGATCGCCCGCCCCATAACAGCCGGTCGCCATCGACAACGCGATAATGATTGTCGGCGAGATCGGTGTCGGTCACGGCGCCGCGATAGGTCAGCGCCTCAGCGAGCCGGGAGCCCAGCGGTTTGGTGACGATGACGTAGCTCCATATCGGCAGCAGTGTGCCCGTGATGCGCGGCAGCAACGATCCGAGATGGACGTTGCAGGCAAGCACGATCTGGCTCGCACGCACGCGGCCAGCCGGTGTCGTAACCCGCTTTCGCACCCCTGCGGGGTCGATTGCCCCGGCGGGTGAATCTTCGAAAATGCGCACCCCGGCTGCTTCGGCAAGGTCCGCCAATCCGAGCGCATAATTCAACGGATGAATGTGAAAGGCGCGCGGAAAATGCAGCGCATTGAAATAGTGCTTGCTCCGGAGCGTGTCGCGGACCTGCGCGGTGGACCAAACGTCCACTTCGGCTTCCAGCTGCTGGCGATAGAGCTCCGCGGACGCGAGCACCTCATCCTCATTGTCCACCTTGGAAACCTTCAACCACCCGGCCACGGGAGCGACACCAGGCAAGCGCCCATCGGCAATGGTCGAGCGAACATATTTCAGGCCCATGTCAGACAGTGCCCAGAGCGCCTTAGCGTGGTCCAGCCCGACCCGGCTCACCACCTTGTCCATGGATTCGGCAAACCCCGGCAGGACGAAGCCGTCGTTACGGCCGGAGGCATTCCAGGCAAGCCGCCGGGCCTCCAGCAGCGCGACCGACCAGCCGCGACGAGCCAATTCGCGCGCCGTCGTCAGCCCGGCAAGACCACCGCCGATAACACAGACGTCCACGTCGAGATCAAACGTGAGCGGGCCGCGGGGAGCGACAGGTACCATCGTCGCCGCGTACCAGCTTGAGCCGTAGGGCTGGCGTTCAACACCGTTCACGTTTGTCCTTCCCACCCGATCCAAGGCAGCCGGCTTCTATGCTAGACTGCCAAGCTGCGGAAATCGATCCTGCTGCCATGCGTCTGCTCGTGGTTCGACACGCCAAATCGGAAAAAGCCGAGGCGGGCACGCCCGACCGCGACCGCCACCTCAATGGGCGCGGCGAAAGAGATGCCGCCACCATGGGCGCCTACATCGCCCGGCACGCCCTCACTCCGGATCTCGCGCTCGTTTCGGCCGCGCAGCGCACGCGCGAAACCTGGCAGCGCATGAGCGCCGCGCTGCCTGCTCATCCCGAGCTGATCTATGAAGAACAGCTCTACAATGCGGGCTCGCGGGCGACACTCGCGATTATCCGGAAAATTCAAGGAATCGTGCCGACCGTCCTGGTGCTCGGGCACAACCCGGGACTGCACGATCTCGCCCGCAATTTGATTGCCTCGGGCGATATCGAAGCACGTGAGCGCCTCAACGAAGGTTTGCCCACCGCCGGTCTGGTGGTGATCGATTTCGCCGCCGAGACCTGGGACAAGCTGCACGCTCACGCAGGCCGACTGGAGCGCTTCGTTACGCCTCGCTCGTTGGCAGCCGCCGATCGGGCATGAGAGGGGACGGAACATGTACAACAATATCCTGGTTCCCATCGACCTCAGCGATGCCGGGCTCGCCAAATCTGCAATCTCGACCGCCGTGATGCTGTCAACTCAATCGAACGGCACGATCCGGCTGATCAATGTGCTGGCGCTCACACCTGTCATGCTGGCCGAATACGTTCCGCCGGATTTCGAGGTTCAGCAGAGGAAGGCGGCCGAGGATGCGCTCGCGATAATGGGGAGCGAGATTGGCCTCGAGCCTGCGCGCGTCTCTGCCATTGTGCGCCAGGGCGGCGTCTACCAGGAAATCCTGGAGGAAGCTGCCGCGAGCGGCGCCGATCTCATTGTGATGACCTCGCATCGGCCGCAGCGGCATGCGGTACGCACCTATTTTCTCGGCTCCAACACCGGTCATGTCGTACGCTATGCGAGGTGCTCGGTGCTGGTGGTCAGGAAGTGAGTACTCACTACTCCGAGGCGGCGTAGCCCGGATGAGCCACTAGGGTCTGTACCTAATTAGCTTGATCTGATTCTCTCGTGCTGAGCGATTCGGCACGGGAGGCTTTAATGCGCGCAGGGTTGTTCTGGCTTAATGACAGGCAATGGGCATGCGTTGCACCGCATTTGCCGAGCAATCTGACCGGACCCGAACGAGATGACGATC
>CATPCO010000627.1 GCA_955652925.1 uncultured Xanthobacteraceae bacterium
GAAGGAGCGCGCGGGGCCGTGGAAATATCCGCGCTGGATCGACGTGCGACCGGATCTGCCCCGCACCGCCACGGGCAAGATTCAGCGCTTCAAGCTACGGGAGTAGACTCCTCGAACAATCGCATCAGCAACCGCCGGGCCAAGACGCCGGCGACACGCCGGCGATAGTGGCCGGGCGTAAACGTCGTTTTCATCGACATGATCTGATCACGCACGAGGCGTTCGAGGCCATCAAATACGCGGGCATCGAGCGCCCCGCCGCAGAGCGCGCCGGTGCCTTCGAGCAGCACCGGGCGCGGATTGGTGCCGGTGAATGCAACGCGCAGCTCAGCGAGCACATCGCCCTCGCGGCGCAGCGCGACCGCAACGCCGGTGACGGGATATTCGATGGAGCGGCGGATGCGGATCTTGTCATAGCCCGAGCGCAGGCCCGGCGTGTTTTTCGCCCGCACCGACCTGATCAGCTCGCCCGGACGCAGCGCGAGATAATGTTTGCCGTCCCCCTGCGATTGCGTGATGGGCTCGTCCTGGCGCGCGTAACCGATATAGAGGAGCGGCAACGCGATGCTGCGCGCTCCCGCCGGCCCGACGAGATCGAGCTGCGCCCCGAGCGTCATCAGCGCCGGCGCGAGATCGCCGCTGAAAGTCGCGAAGCAAATGCCGCGGCTCTTGGGTGCGACGTGGCAGATGTCGCCCGTGGTCTTGAGACAGTGATTGTTGGCGAAGCGCCACCATTCGCTCTGGTTGTAGAACAGGCAGCGCGTGTCGAGAGCGAGATTGCCGCCGACCGTCCCCATATGGCGCTGCGTCGGCCCCGCGATGCAGGCGGCGGCCTGCGCCAGCACGGGATAATGCATCGCCACCTCGGGATGCGCGGCAAGCTCGGCGAGTGTCACCGCAGCGCCGATCTCAATTGTGTCCGCATTCGCCTTGAGCGTGCGCATCTCCTCGACATTGTTGATGTCGATGAGAATCGGCGGAGCAACGATACCGCGCCGGATATTCACCAGGAGATCGGTGCCGCCCCCGAGCAGCTGGGCGGCGGGATTTTCCGCGCGCGCCTTGACGACTTCGCCCAAGCTGGGCGGGCGCACCAGCCGAAATTCCGGCAAGGCGTCCATCAGGCGGCCCCGCGGGCCGCGGGCTTGCCGGCGTTGTTCGCGCGCCGCTTTTTCTCCATCGCTTCAAATACGCGGTCAGGCGTCACGGGCAGCTCATTGAAGCGCATCCCGGTGGCATCGGCGACGGCATTCGTCAGCGCTGGCAGGAACGCGGCAAGCGAGCCTTCGCCTGCCTCCTTCGCTCCGAAGGGTCCATGCGGATCGTTGCTCTCGACGATCCCGACTTCGATCGGGGGTGAATCGGCAATGGTCGGCACGCGATAATCGAGCATGTTGGCGGTGACGAGCAGCCCGTCGTGATAGGCGGTCTCCTCGCTCATGGCCTGGCCCATGCCCATCCATACCGAGCCCTGCACCTGGCCTTCGACGGTGAGGCGATTGAGCGCCTTGCCGCAGTCGTGCGCCACCCAGACCTTGTCCACGCGCACGACCCCGGTGTCCTCGTCCACGCTCACTTCGACGACCTGGGCGGAGTAGCTGTAGCCCATGGTGCCGCCGATAGCGGCGCCGCGATATTTCTTGCCGCCGTGGGATTGCGCAATGGTGGAATAGGTTCCAGTCACCGTAATGGTGCCGGTATCCTGCAATGCTTCGGTTACAACCTCGCTGAACGTGAGACCATTATCCTGCGCGCCTGCACGATAGACCTCACCCAGGCAGTCGATCTCTTCCGGCTTGGCTTCGAGCTTGCGCGCAGCCGCCGCGACCAGCATTGCGCGCAGCTTGTGCGCGGCCTCGAGCGCCGCGTTGCCGACCATGAAGGTCACGCGCGAGGAATAGGAACCGTTGTCCTTCGGCACCACATCGCTGTCGCCGGTGAGAACGCGAATGCGGGAGAGATCGAGCCCAAGCACTTCGGCCACGGTCTGCGCCAGCATGGTGGTCGAGCCCTGCCCGATATCGGCGGCACCTGAGAGGACGACAATGGAGCCGTCGAAATCGAGCTTGATCTTCACCGTCGCGTGCGGCTCGCCCGTCCAGTTCACCGGCTTTGACGCGCCGCTGATATAATGGGAGCAGGCAAAGCCGAGCCCTTTGCCGCGCGGCAGCTTGCCTCTGCGCTCATTCCAGCCGCTCGCCTTCTCGACCCAGTCCACGCATTGCGGCAGTCCATAGCTGTTCACCATCAAATCATTGTCGGTGAACGTCGGCGCGGCGAGATAATTGGCGCGGCGCACTGCGATCGGATCGAGCGCAAGCTCGTGCGCCATCTCATCGAGCAGGCTCTCGAAGGCGAAGCGGACGTCGACCGTGCCATGGCCGCGGAAGGCGCCGCACGGCGGTGTGTTTGTGAGCACGCGCCGGCCAATATATTTGACGTTATGCAGGTCGTAGATGGCGTAGAGCATCGATCCGGAATAGAGAATGGTCACGATGCCGTAGCCGGAATGGGCGCCGCCGCGCTGGTCGCATTCGCATTCGACCGCGGTGATGCGCCCGTCCTTGCGCATGCCGAGCTTGAGCCTGATGTCGGTCTCGGGCCGTCCGCGATGGGTGATGAAGGTCTCCTCGCGCGTGGTCACCAGCCGCACACAGCCGCGTGCACGCCGCGCGAGCAATGCGGCAATGAGCTCCACGTTGAGCGCCTCCGTACGGCAGCCGAAGCCGCCGCCCACGTGCGGCTTGATCACGCGGATGCGCGACATGTCCAGGTCGAGAATCTGCGCCAGCATGAGGTGCACGTAATAGGGAACCTGAGTGCTGGCGTGCACGGTCATGCGATCGCGCTCGGCGTCGTATTCGGCGAGCGCCGCGTGCATTTCCATCTGGTTTTGACACACCTCGGCGCAGCTATAGGTCTCTTCGCGGACAAGATCGGCGTCGCGAAAGCCCTGCTCCACGTGGCCGAGCTCGAACAACACATCGCGCTCGATGTTGCCGGGCCGGTGCGCATGGATGTCGACGGCTTGCTCCGCCAGCGCCGCATGCGCCGTGTAGTAGGCCGGCAATTCCTGCACTCGAAGCTTGATGAGCGCGACCGCTTTCCGCGCGGTGGCATCGTCCACCGCGGCGACGGCTGCGACCGGCTCGCCGCGATAGCGCACCTTGTCCCGCGCCAGGGGATGCTCGCTGCGCGCGACCGGCAGAACGCCGAAAGTCTTGTCGCAGTCGGCGCCGGTGACGATCGCCTTGACGCCTGGCAAGCGGGCCGCCGCCGACACGTCCACATCGAGGATCTCGGCGTGTGAATAGGGGCTGCGATAGATGCGGCCCGCCAACATGCCGGGCACGATCAGGTCGGCGGTATATTTTGCCCGTCCTGAAACCTTGTCGGGCCCGTCCACCATCGGCACGTAGCTGCCGATGTTATGCGCGGGCACGACCTCGTTCACGGACTAGCTCCAGCAGCGTGGAGCTCGGCAGCGTATTGCACCGCTTCGATGATTTTCACGTAGCCGGTGCAGCGACAGATATTGCTGCCCAGCGCCGCGCGAATCTCATCCTCGCTGGGGCGTGGATTGCGGCGCAGCAACCCGGCGCAAGCCATGATGAAGCCGGGCGTGCAGTAGCCGCATTGGGAACCGAGCTTTTCGTGAAAACCGCGCTGCACGGCGGAAAGCCGGCCGTTTTGTCCCAGCGATTCCACCGTGTCCACCCGGCGTCCGTGCATGGTTGCCGCAAGCGTGAGGCATGACAATCTCGGCCGATCATCCACGAGAACGGTGCAGGCGCCGCATTCACCGCCGTCGCAGCCGGTTTTGGTCCCGGTGAGGCCGACGAATTCTCGCAAATAGTCCAGCAACAACAAATTATCCGGCACCGCATCCACGCGCGTGCGTCCGTTGAGCGTCAGTTCCAGGATGCGCGCCATCTGCCGTCCATTAGCAACATTCGGCACCCTATTCAAATCGGATGCCGGTCATTACGGCGCAAGGCCCGCACCCGCAAACCGTTCGGGAACCGCCGCAGGGATCGGGATTGCCTGCAACCGAAGCGGATCGTTCGGGTCGCGCGCGGTCCAGACCCGCGTCTCGCTGCCATCGACGGCGAGCTCGCCATCGACATAGAGCCGGTGCGCCACGTCGAAGCTCGAGCGCCGAAACTCGTTCACTTGCGAGGCGATCTCCACGACATCGTTGAATCTGGCGGGCTTGATGAAGCGCGCTTTGGCATCAACGAGGGGAAGACCCATAATGCCGTAGACGCCTTCCAGCTCCGAGGGAGCCACGCCCAGCGCCGCCTCGAACATCAGCCAGGTGTTCCAGTCAAAGAATTCGAAGAAGCGGCTGTTGAAGACGATGCCCGCGGGGTCGCAATGACCCCATTCCACCCGCAATTGGCGGCGATGCACGAAATTCGTCATTACGGCTGCGCCGCGGCGCTGCGCGCTGCATGGAGCACCTCGCGCAATCGCTCGGTGCGGGAATTGTGCGCCAGCAGGACGTGATCGACATCCCACTTGAGCTCCGCTGCGGTGCGTTGCTCGCGCGGTTTGAGCTGGGCGCTCAGGTACGCGCCTTCCTGCCGAGCCAAGGCCACAAGTCCCCTGCCGAACGGAACCTGCTCCTGCTCAAACCGCAAGAGACCGGCGGCGAGATCACGGGTGCTTGCCGCTTCTGCAAGGCTCGCGGATTCGAGCGCCGCCTTGGTCACGCCGGCCCCCACATGGGGGCGAGCCACGAATGCGGCATCACCCACGAGCACTACGCGGCCAAACACGGTGCGCGGCGATTCCATATCGAAAATCGGCTGGAAGAACGGCTGCGGCGTGCGGACGAAAATTTCGGCGACCTGCGGCGCCACCAGCTCGCGCGCTGTCGCTTTGATTGCCGCTGTCACGTCAGGACGGATCAGCGGCGGAGGGATGGCGCTACCGTGGTATTTTCCGGTTGCGTCGGTGCAGAGATCAGCGAGTGTCTTGGGATCGGTGGGGCGATACCACACAATATTATAGGCACGCTCCCCGGCGCGGGTTTCGTTATTACGTCCCGGCACCGGATAGGCGAGAAAAAGCTCGCCTTCGGGCAGGCAGAATACGTAGCGCTCGAAAATTTCCTGTCTGATTGCCGGCGGGATTTCGCTTTCGTCGAGCATGGCGCGCCAGGCGACATAGCCGGCATAATGGAGCTCAACATCACCCAGAAACTGCTCGCGAACGGTCGAGCGCACGCCGTCGGCAGCAACGAGAAGATCGCCCTCGAAGCGCTCGCCGGTGGCGAAAATCGCAGTGACGCCCGCAGCATCCTGCTCGATCTTCGCAAGCGCCATCGCCAGGCGATAGCTTTCGGCGGGGAGCGGCGCGCGCAGCGCGCGATAGAGCCGGCCCCAGGAGGTCATGAGCCGCGACGTTTTTTCCTCGCGGTAAACGCGGCCGCTGGCGTCGAGACAGATGAAGCGGTCGAGCTTGACCCCCATGGATTCGTCGAAATCAATCCCGATGCGGTGAAGAATATCGAGGAGCTGCGGGTGCGTGCTCAGCCCCGCGCCGCGCCCGGTTAGGTCCTCCGCATTGCGCTCGAACACGGTGACGTCCCAGCCCTTGCTGCGCAGCAGATTGGCGGCGAGCAGTCCGCCGAGCGATCCTCCGACCACCAATGCGCGGCGCGCAGGCATTTAGAGGCTCATGCCATCGCCCACGAGATGCTGTCGTGGCCGGGCCGGTAGTCGCGGTTGGTCTGGGCGGGGTTGCGATTGATGAGCGGCCGGCCATAGAGCGGATGGGTCTGGCTGCGCACTTCGTGCTCGACCGTGAACAGCACCCTGCCGGTTTCGAGATCGATAACGTCCTTGAAGCGATATTCGTGCTCGTTGATCTCGCGCGTGAGCAGATGGAGCTCTTTGAGCATTCGATGCGGACCAGAGAAATTCGCGATGTAAATCTGCACGTGATGGCGGTCATAGGGCTGCTCGGGCTTATCGGTCTCGCGGAAATACCAGTATTGCTTCTCACCCACTTGCACGCGGGCGGCGCACCCGCCGCCGTTGCCGATAACCGTGGTCAGCGCGCCCATCACTTCGCGGTAAAAGCGGGCAATGCGCTCGCTTGTGCCCGGGCGGACATCGAACTCGATGTAGGGCATGCCGAGAACAATGCGGCCAAAGCGGCTTTCATCCGGCGCATGGACGTTGATGCGATTGCCCCAGGGGCACACGGTCTCCACGCAATCATTGCTCTCGCGGAATTGGAATTTCGTCCCTTCCAGCGCCTTCTTCACTTGGGTGAGACGGTCAAGCAGTGCCGCGCGATCAGGCACCACCAGGCCGGTGACCCCGCGCAGGATGTCAGGCTCCCCAGCCGGCAGATGAAACTGGCTCATGCCCACATTGACCCACATGTTGCGCGGGCTGGTATTAAGGAAGGGATCGCGGGTGAGCCCAAGACCGCTGATGTAATAGTAGGTCGCCAAGTGCTGATCGGTAATGCAGACATTCACGTGTCCGAGATTGACGATGTTGCCAAGATCCTGGCTGGAGCGATCATATTGTTGGCCGGTCATGATGTCCTCGCGCGTTCGCCCGGGATAATAGGCGCAACCCCTGCGCGCCCTCAATGCAGGTTGCGCACGTACTTCCGTCATCGTCCGCGTAAGCGGACGACCCAGTAAACACCCTAGGTCGAGAACCGGGACGGTGGCGCCTCAATTTCTTGTGCATTGATTACTGGGTGGCCCGCATAAAGCCGGCCATCACGACCGGGGTTCAGGATTTAAGACCACTGGATGGGTGATCCGGTCGATCTCGGCGAGCTCCTCCGGCGACAAACTCCATTGCGCCGCTTGGACGTTCTGCTTGATCTGCTCCGGGGTGGTTGCTCCGGCGATCACGCTTGCAACAACGCCA
>CATPCO010000628.1 GCA_955652925.1 uncultured Xanthobacteraceae bacterium
CCTATGATGCCTCGCTCCTGTGCCTCCCCCGATCTGAGCAGATCTCCGACCACGACCAAGCCGGTGCCAATTCCGACACGCGTTTGCAGCGAGGCATGCGTCTTGAGCCCGCCCACTGCCGCGATCAGCTCCAGTCCTGCTCGGACTGCCCGCTCGGCGTCGTCCTCATGGGCCTGTGGGTAACCAAAATATGCCAGCACGCCATCGCCCAGATATCTTGCCACAAAACCATCGAAGCGGCGCACGGCGTCGGCCACGCAATTTTGATAGGCTGAGATGAGCTCGCGCAAGTCCTCGGGGTCCATGCGCGCCGAGAGCGCCGTCGAACCCACTAGATCGGCGAACAGCACCGTGACTTGGCGCCGTTCGGCCGTGTCCACCGGCAGCGGTGGTGCGGCAGATGTCGCAGCCGCAACGGGAGGTGCACTCTTCTTGATGCTTTCAAGACTCTTGATCGCACGCAATAGCTTGCGGCGGTGGCCGAGTGACGAGACACCGATCTTTTCGAGGTCCTGATCAGTCAAGTCGCCGAGGATCGTGAAATCGATATGATTGTCGGCAAAGCGCTGGGTGTACTCGGCCATGCCAAGCTGTTCGAGCCAGTCCGCGATCTGCTGCATCGCGCCCCTCACGGATTTCACCGCGCGGCTAGTCGCACTTTTGGACGAGGGCGATGGAGAGTTTATCCGAAACCCCAGCGGAATACACGGACTTACAGCAGTTCATGCCGCAAGTATGAGGTCTTCACGTTTGAGGGCTAACAACCGTCTAAAGAAGATCGCCGCCGTGGCCACTTGATTTTGGCCATCGCGAATGGAACCAAAACGCGGTCGTATGATTTCCGACCGTGCGGCTGGCGCGCGGCCTAGCTTTGGCTCACGACTGATCTAGTGTATGAGACCCCGCCTCCCCGCGAGCGGCCGGTCGTGCAGCAACAACAGCAGCAAGTCCAGCCGAAGAAAGAGGGCAGCTAGGCCCAGTGCAACTGGGTGCCCTTGGCTGCGCGGGGCATGACGACCTCTTCGCGAGCGCGTTGGGTCTCGCCAAGAGCTCGATCCAACCTACAGGGCTTCGGCGGCCGGCTTGAGCTCTACCGATTCACCGCAGCCGCAGGCTGAGGTCTGATTAGGGTTGTTGAACACAAATTGGGCGGACAGCTTGTCGGTCTTGTAGTCCATTTCCGTGCCGAGCAGGAAGAGCACCGCCTTCGGGTCGATGAGCACGCGCACGCCCCTGTCCTCTACCATCTCGTCGGCCTTATCGATCTGATGCGCATATTCCATGGTGTAGGCCATGCCGGCACAGCCGCCGTTCTTCACACCGACGCGCACCCCCACAACCGGCTCTGCCGCGTTCGCCATCACGTACTTGATGCGCTCAGCGGCGGCCTGCGTGAGCTTGATCACCTGGGGTCTCGGCCGTAGGCTGGCCATATCAGTCCTTCCTCCTGCGCTCAGAGCCGGGGCATCGTCCTTTAAAATAACAACGAATTGGCCATTTTGAAGATGACAGTAATCGGCGGTCAGTGGGTCTGATTACTGACCACCATTCCTGACACCCTGGCATCACCACATATTGAGCACCGCGCGCGCTTCCTCCGACATTCGGCTGGGATCCCAGGGGGGATCCCATACGATGTTCACCTTCACCGCGCCCACCCCGGGAACGCTGGCAACCGCATTCTCCACCATGACCGGCAGTTCCTGCGCGGACGGGCAGTTGGGCGTGGTCAGGGTCATATCGACGGACACGGCGCGATCGTCGGCGATATCAATCCGGTAGATCAGGCCAAGCTCATAAATGTCAGCCGGGATCTCCGGATCATAGACCGTTTTGAGGGCGCAGATGATCTCATCCGTCAACCGCGCGATCTCCGTTTCGCCCAAGCCAGACTGATAGCCGGCATTCCCATCGGCCGTGGCGGTGAGACTGCCTGCGCTGGACTCTTGCGTCTTGCCGGTCTCCAAATTGGAGACGTCTGCTGCCTCTTGCGTCATGCGAAGAACCCCTGTGCCTTGATCAGGGCCGCTGTTAGACCGTCCACCTCCTCGTGCGTATTGTAGAGCGCAAACGATGCACGGCAGGTGGCAGTCACGCCGAAACGCGCGAGAAGCGGCATTACGCAATGCGTGCCCGCGCGCACCGCAACTCCGGAGCGGTCGATGATGGTTGCGACATCGTGCGGATGCGCTCCCTTGACCTCGAAAGAGAGGATCGGGCCCTTGTCCTCGGCCGCGCCGAAAATCCGCAACGAGTTGATTTCCCGCAGCCGCTCGGTGGCATATTTGATCAGCCCCTGCTCATGTTTCCTGATGCGCGGTTTGCCAATGGAATTGACGTAGTCGATGGCAGCGCCGAGCCCGATCGCCTGGACAATGGGAGGCGTGCCGGCTTCGAACTTGTGGGGCGGCTCACCGTAAAGGATGCGGTCCTCGAAAACTTCGCGAATCATCTCGCCACCGCCATTGAACGGCGGCATGGCTTCGAGATGAGCCTGCTTGCCATAGAGTACACCGATGCCGCTCGGCCCATAAAGCTTGTGTCCCGTGAGCGCGTAAAAGTCACAATCGATATCCTGCACATCCACATCGAGATGAACGGCCGACTGCGCGCCGTCGAGCAGCACGGGAATGCCGCGGGCATGGGCGCGGGCGACCACCTCTTTCACCGGAACAACAGTGCCCAGCATGTTGGACATGTGGGTCAGTGCCACCATTCTGGTGCGCGGGGTCAGAAGCTTCTCGAACTCATCAAGGAGAAGATTGCCGTCATCATCGACGGGAGCCCATTTGATTACGGCGCCCTGACGTTCCCGTAAAAAATGCCAGGGCACGATGTTTGAATGGTGCTCCATAATGGAGAGCACGATCTCATCGCCCGCTTTGATGCGCTCGCGGCCGAACGTGTAGGCAACAAGGTTGATTGCCTCAGTCGCGTTGCGGGTGAAGACGATTTCTTCCTTGCGCGCGGCGTTGATGAAAGCGCGTACTTTTTCGCGGGCATCCTCGTAGGCCTCGGTCGCGGCGTTGGCGAGATAATGCAATCCCCGATGAACATTGGCGTATTCGGCGGTGTAGGCATGCTGCATGCGATCGAGAACGGCTTTCGGCTTCTGCGCCGAGGCGGCGTTATCGAGGTAGATGAGCGGCTTGCCATAGACTTGCAGCGCCAGGATCGGAAAGTCCTCCCGGATGCGCGAAACGTCATAAGCACCGTTGGTCAGCGCCTCATGCATGTCACGCCTGTCATTTCCGCCCTGCGAGCCATGCCGCAACGTCGCCCATCAACGTGTCGCGCAGGCCCGCGTGCTCGATCCCTTCCACGGCTTCGCCCACGAAGGCCTGGATCAGCAGGGCTTCCGCTTCGTTTTGCGGGATGCCGCGCGCCTTGAGATAGAACAGGAGCTCTGCATTGAGAGCACCTGACGTTGCGCCGTGGCCGCACTGCACGTCATCGGCGAAGATTTCAAGCTCGGGCTTGTTGGCCGCCTCCGCGTAGTCCGACAAAAGGAGCGCATGCGTGGCCATTTTGGCGTCGGTCTTCTGCGCGTGTGGCCGCACAATGATCTTGCCCTGGAAGATGCCGTGGCTTTCGCCGTCAAGCACGGACTTGAACATTTCGCGGCTGGTGCAGCCCCCGGCAACGTGCTCCACGACCAGTGTGGTGTCCACGTGCTGGCGATGCTTGGTGAGACTTGCGCCGCGAATGCCCGCGACCGTGCCCTCGCCCGCGAAGCGCACGAACAGCTGGTTGCGGACAACGGCGCCGCCGGCCGTGAATAGAAATTCGTTGAAGCGCGCCTGCGCGCCGACGCGGGCCATCAGGGTCGAGACATGAAGCGCGCCAGCGCGCGTGATTTTGACGTGGTCCACGTGCGCATTGGCGCGGACATCGAGCTCGACGGCTGTGTTCACCTGGAATTCATCCGAGCCCTCATGACTTTCAACCAGCATGGCGCGGGCGCCATTTCCGATCGTAATGAGGGAGCGCATGAACACGGCGCCGCCGTGCTCCCCAGTATTGACAAAGATCAGATGGATTGGCCGCGATAG
>CATPCO010000629.1 GCA_955652925.1 uncultured Xanthobacteraceae bacterium
ATAGGGACGCGGTAATATGAAACTCAGCGCACGTAATCAACTCAAGGGGAAGATCGTCGATGTGGTGAAGGGTGCCACGACGTCCCATGTTCGCATCGAGATCGGCAGCGGCGTTATCGTTACGTCATCGATTACCAACGAAGCCGTTGCCGATCTTGACCTCAAGCCGGGCGATGATGCTTGGGCGGTCATCAAGGCGTCCGACGTGATGATCGGCAAGTGATGTGGCTTAACCGGCGCACGCTCCTTGGAAGTCTGGCAACAGTTCTGCTGGTACCGGATCGACCGCGTGCTGCAACCGTCGTGGACAGTGCCGGACGGTCCGTGCCGGTGCCTGCGCGCGTCGAGCGCGTATTTCCGGCCGGTCCGCCAGCGGCCATCCTGCTGTATACGCTTGCGCCCGATCTGCTGCTCGGCTGGCCGCGGGCCAACCGTCCGCAAGAGTGCATCTACATGCTACCGGACATTTGCAACCGGCCGGAAGTCGGGCGCATCACCGGGCGCGGCAATACCGCAAACCTTGAAACGGTGCTGGCGCTCAAGCCCGATCTTATTCTCGATATCGGCTCCACCAATGAGACGTTCGCATCACTCGCCGCGCGTGTGCAGGATCAGACCGGTATTCCCTACGTGCTGCTTGACGGGCGCTTCGTCGCTCTCACCACGGCGTATCAAAAGCTCGGTCAGCTCATCGGCCGACAGGCCGCGGCCGAAGACTTGGCCAGTCATACCCACCGTACCTTGACGGCGATCACCGAGCGGATTGCAGACGTGACGGCCGAGCAGCGCCCGCGCGTCTACTATGCGCGCGGACCGCGCGGACTGGTGACTGGCCTCGGTGGCTCGATCAACGTCGAGACGATTGAGCTACTCGGCCGCAATGTTGCAGGTGACACGCGCGGTGGGCTCGCCAATGTTTCTATTGAACAGGTATTGCTGTGGAATCCAGACGTGATCATCACCATCGACCTGGAATTTGCGAACGCCGTCCGCAGTGATCCATCGTGGGCGTCAGTCAAGGCCGTGCGCGACAACCGGGTGCATCTGTCGCCGAAAATGCCGTTCGGCTGGGTGGATTTCCCGCCCAGTGTCAACCGCTTGATTGGGCTGTGGTGGCTCGCCAAAATCCTTTATCCGAAACGTTTCCCTGAGGATCTGCGCGTGCTCACGCGGGATTTCTATGCGCGCTTCTATCATGTGACTCCAACTGATGCACAGATCGACGAAGTACTAGCAGGGCGAGATTGATGACCATCATCGGATGAGCAGTCGACGCTCCGCAGTGCCCGGCTTCGCGATCGCCGTCGGCGTGCTGATCGGCGGATTGCTGGCCGCATTCACAATAGGGCGCTATCCAGTCGGGCTTGGCGATCTCATCGCTGTGCTGGCGTCGAAAGCGTTTGGCCATCGCACCGACATATCTCCCGCCATCGAAAGCGTCATCCTGCAGGTACGTGGGCCGCGCGTTCTCGCTGCTGTATTGGTCGGGGCTGCGCTCGCGCTTGCCGGCACCGCATTTCAGGGTCTGTTCCGCAACCCGCTGGTATCGCCCGATATTCTTGGCGCGTCCTCGGGTGCGGCTCTTGGTGCCGTGGTCGGCATTTATCTTTCTTTCGGCGTCTTGGCCATTCAAGCCGTGGCCTTCGTCGGCGGTCTGATCGCAGTCGCTGCAGTCTATATTATCGGCTCGGCGGTGCGGTCGCGCGACCCGATCCTTGTTCTGGTGCTGACCGGCGTCGTCGTTGGATCGCTGTTCGGCGCCGGCGTTGGGTTGGTGAAATATCTTGCCGACCCGTACAACCAGCTCCCCGCCATGACATTCTGGCTGTTGGGCAGCCTCTCGGCCACTACAGCGCCGGACCTCATTCCTTTGTTCGGTCCGATCGCCATCGGTGCCATCGTGCTGATTGCTTTGCGCTGGCGCATGAACGTGATGTCGCTGCCGGAGGAAGAAGCGCGAGCGCTGGGTGTCGCGACCGGGCCGTTGCGAATCGCGATCGTCGCGGCTGCCACACTGGTAACCTCCGCGAGCGTCGCCGCTGCTGGCATTATCGGCTGGGTCGGGCTTGTGGTGCCGCATCTTTCGCGTTCCCTGGTCGGCCCCGACTTTGCACGCCTATTGCCGGCCGCCGCGATCCTCGGCGGTGGCTATCTGCTGCTCATCGATACGCTTGCGCGCACCCTGGCACAGGTCGAGATCCCGCTCGGCATTCTCACCGCCGTGATAGGCACGCCATTCTTCATCTGGTTGCTGGCAAGCGTGCAAAAGACCTGGTCATGATGCTCGAAGGCCACGGCCTCACCATCGGTTATCCTGACCGCGTTGTCGGCGTGGGCCTTGATGTCAAGCTGGCCAAGGGAGAGGTGCTGGCTCTGCTCGGTCCCAACGGTGGTGGCAAGACCACGCTGCTCAAGACATTACTTGGATTGCTAACGCCGAAAGCAGGTGAGGTACGGCTAGATGGCCATGCGCTCTCTGCCCGGTCCATCCGTGAGCGTGCGCGCCTCATCGCCTATGTGCCGCAAACCCATGTGGCGACCTTCGCGTTCCCAGTGGAAACCGTTGTCTTGATGGGTCGGACGGCGCACGGCAATCTATTCCATCGTCCGACTCCGAAGGACCGCGAGGTGGCTGCAGCCGTGCTCGACCACTTAGGCATCGCGCGGCTTTCCGAGCGGCCCTACACCATGATCTCAGGCGGTGAGCGCCAGTTGGTGCTGCTCGCCCGCGCGCTCGCGCAGGAGCCGCAATTCATCGTTCTTGATGAACCTACCGCCAGTCTCGACTTCGGTAACCAGGGAAAAGTAATGCGCGAGATCCGTGCGCTCGCGGCTTCCGGGCACGGCGTGCTGTTTACCACGCATGATACAAATCATGCGCTGCGTGCGGCTGATCGGGCTTTTTTGCTGCGCGGCGGCGAACGTCTCGCCGAAGGGCCGGTCGAACAGGTGTTGACGCAAGAGCGGCTCGAAGCGCTCTACGATGCGCGAGTTCAAAAGGTTGCAGACGCCTCAGGCATCGCCTTTCTCCCAGGTTGACGACAAAATTCGCACTCGCAACGTCGGCTCCTGTGAAGGTTTTCGGACGCGTCTGACGCAATCACAACCGCGCGATGAGGCCCGGAAGACGTGCGACAGACTCCGTGACCAATGTATGAATGACTCGTCACAGCAATTTTCCCCACACGAAAGGACCGCAATGCG
>CATPCO010000630.1 GCA_955652925.1 uncultured Xanthobacteraceae bacterium
ATTTCGAGCACATCAACCCCGTCGGACCTTAGCGGGACGACATTTAACCAGCCTTTTGCTACTATCCTGCCGAACGGCAGCTCCCACTCTCGATTTCAAAAGGAGGAAAAAAATGTCGAACCACTTTACCGGCCTCAGCCTCGGTCCGCCGCTCGGCGACCAAAGACTTGACCTGTGCGATCTCTACGCGTTCCAGTCGCCCACCGAGCCGTCGAGAACCGTGATCATCCTCAATGCAAATCCAAATGCTGACGCGCTCCATCCCGACGCCATTTACCGGCTCAACATCGATAACGATGGTGATTTGCTGACGGACGTAGCGCTTAGCTACGTGTTTTCGAAGCCGCAAAACGGCAAGCAGACTTTCAATGTGTTTCTGGCCAAGGGCGTGGAGTCGCGCTCGGCCGAAGCTGCCGGGAAAAAGATCGTCGCCGATGCAGAAGTCTCATTCGGCGCCAGGCCCAACCTCGTCAAGGCGGGCGACTACACCTTCTTCGCCGGCAGTCGCAGCGACGCTTTCTTTTTCGATTTCGACGGCATCAAGAATCTGTTCGACATCAGGGGTAAGCGGAATTTCACCGAGCCTCACCTAACCGGCAAGTCACCGTGGACTGGCGTGGATTCGAATACCGAAGCCAATGTCTTCTCGACGGTGGTCGAACTGCCGACGAGCGAACTAGCCCCGAAGCCCGAAATACACATCTGGGGACGATGCAGCGTGCGGCAGGACGGCAAGCTGGTCCACGTCGATCGCGCCGGCCATCCGAGTGTCAGCAGCTTTTTCAACACCGATGACACGAAGCTGGAATACAACGCCAGCGAGCCGGTGAATGATCGCAAGCGCTGGCTCGATCAGTTCGTGCATCTGATGGGCCACACAGGAAATTACTCGCGCGCAGAAGCTATTGCCGCGATCGACAAGGAGCGCACACTGCCCGACGTGCTGAGTCTCGATCCGTCGAAACCTGCGAAGTATCCCAACGGCCGCGTCTTCACTGACGACGTGATCGATTACCGCCTTGCGTTCCTCACCAAGGGCGAATGCCCTCCCAGCGGTTTGCGACCGCACACCGACATTCTCAAGGAATTTCCGTACATCGGCACGCCGCATAAGAAGTGAGATTTGCTCGGAGTGGCGGCACGCTCACTTCATGCCAGGAGCAGACATAAACCAGAGAGAGCAGGCAAGCATGCTCAATTCTGATTTCGTATGCTAAGATGGTACCACGCTTTAGCCGCGCGGTCTGTGATTACGCCATGCTGTCCGATGACGGTCCGCTTACCCTCCAATACTCTGCGTGAATACGGACATCTCGCTTTTGAGCCCCGTGCGAGAACCGCCCAACAGCCGACGATAGCCCGATCACGTTGACCCTCATCAGGAGGACATCATGGCTGTTGCGGAGTGCATCTTCTGCCGGATCGTGGCCGGAACCTCGCCGAGTGTGGAGCTGTACCGTGACGCGACAACGTTCGCCTTCATGGACATCCATCCCGTCAATGAAGGCCATTGCTTGGTGATCCCGCGAGCCCATTTCGTCACGATATTCGAGATGTCTTCAGAGGATTTTGCGGCCGTCGGTGCCACGGTAGCCAAGCTTGCGGGGGCGGTGAATAAAGCCCTGCAGCCAATCGCAATGAATATTGTGCAGGCAAACGGTGCAGTTGCTGGACAGACGGTATCACATGTTCACGTCCATATTCTGCCACGACGGGCGCAGGACAATCTTCTTATGAGCTGGGATCGCTTTCGCGCCGGCGATCCTCTGGCCGCTGACCCCGTGCGTCTCGCCGCGATTGCGGAGCGGATTTGCGCGCAGCTCGCCGGATGATGCCTCGTTTCTCGCCTTCCGAGAGAGTACTCCGATGCTTGTCCGCAGCAGGATGGTCCGGTTACCCTCCAAGACTGTCCGTGAATGCGAACCTTCCGGCTCGGCGGCCCAGTGCCATGCGTCCGCTTTGAAAGCCTTTTATTCGAATAGACGGAAGTACCGGTACAGCACCCCTTCCATCTTATCGATCGCTTCGCCGATCTCACTGCGTGGCTGACCGGCCTGAACCCGGCTCTTCAGTTCAATGAGGGCCTGGGTGGCGGCGTCGAGACGGCGTGCCAGAACCGTGGCAACGTACAGAAGCACAAGCGGGTCTTGCAGAAGGAGAGCAGCCGCATCGGCGACGTGAAACTGCGAGGTCTCCAAGGCACGTACGTCGGCTGTATGCGGCTGATCTAGCAACGTGGAGAGCTCACCGAACACTGCGCCGGGCTCCGCCACCTTGGCGATCTCGATGTTCTCTTTGACGATCACGACCGCGCCCTTCTTGAGGATCAGCAACCGGCCCGTTCTCGAACCGGCGTTGAGCACGTTCTCGCCGGCCTGATACGTAACGAGCGGAAGGGCTTCGATCCTTTTCAGGAAGACGGCGCTATCGGGAATCAAGGGCATGCCCTGTTCCTTATTTTCCATTTACGACGCCCCCTTTTTCGCGGGTCAGAACTAAAACGCAGACTCGTGCACCGCCGCAAGGTATCTCATCGCCACTCCACCGACGAGAGCAATAAACTGTCCCCGCTTCACCGCGCCGCTCATTCAGATCGTAGGACTGTAGCTTTAGCACATGGGTCACCGCCGGCGCGTAATCTCCGCAGGACCTCAATAAGCGGACCTACCGGAACAGGATCGACGTACCTTTTGAATGCCATGATCGGACTAAGCAAGGACTAGCGGCACATGCGGCGCTGTCGCCGCATGGCTACCTCTCAGACATCCCTTTGCAAGGATGCTCGCAAGTTCATGACCGACTGCTTGCCTAGTCTCTCGCCTTGGCAAGGGCGTGCTGGATGACCTTATGGTCATCGCTCGTGAGTTGCGTCGGCCCGAGCTTGAATGTCACCTTGGCGAGCTTGCCCAATCGCGGAAAGCTCGGACATTACTGCCGGAGGGTTGGTCGGCCCCCTGAGCGTGATCTAACGTGTCTCAACGACGAGGCAGTCTCGTGTATCTTTTCCATCACACGCGGCCAGTGAAAATGGCGCGATTAATAACTATTAAAAGCTGTGGCGCCGTCGTCATAGACTCGACGGTGTGCCTGTGGTTCGCTTCCACTGTTCCCACAGGGGGGGTAGATCGTGTCTCAATCACTGCGCGTGGGCAGGGCATGGCGTGCGCCTGCCACAATATTGAGCGTCGCAATTATTGGCCCATGGCTTCTCGTCACCGCCAGCTCGCCGGCGCAGGCCCAAGGGGCGTGCCAGTGCCCGCCGGGCTTTACACAAATAACTGTTCAAAATTCCAGCAGTCCGCTCTTCAACAATCGACCCGATCACATGGTGTGCCAGAGCCAAAGCCAATCGCAGGTGCAGCAAGTGTGCCTGCCACCGGGCCAAAGTCCTGCGATAACCTCGTCGGGCATTACAGGGCAAAAGAATGCAAACCGCAGAAGAACTTTGATGTTTGAAGGCCAATGGACCCTCTGGGATGAACTGGAATATCAAGGTGCCAAGCCGCAGGGGGCCGATGCGCAGGGAATATTCGAGGATCCTTTCGCAGACGTAACCAGAACGCGCGACCGCGGAACGTCGTTCACCAGCGCCACCGGAACAATCGGAGGCCAGACTGTGTCCGGCCACACCACTGATGTGGGCGGCGGCGGCGGCGCTTACTACACGAAGTCCTTCAATCCTTCGGCCTACCAGACCATCTCGGTCGGCGGGCTCTTCCGCTACGACTCCCTGCGAACGACGTTCGATGTCGATCCGCTTGCGGGTGCATTCGGGAATTCGGGATCTGCCAATCGAGACGTGTATACGACGGCGGGATTTTTCCGCTATCGCGTCCGCGACACTTATTTCGCTGGCGGCATAGCCGGCAGCTGGGGCCATGGCGACTGGACCGACAATGTAACGCCCGCGACCGGGAGTTTCAGCAGCCACGGCTTCATGTCGGGGGTGAGCCTGGGGCACGTCTTCACATTATTCGACGCGCTAGCCGTGAGCCGGCCTTCGCGCATTACCAAGGGCCCGCTGCCGGCCACTTGGGCAAATGGCTACGTCGTCAAGCTCGATGTGAGCGGCAACGTTGGGTACTGGCGAGATCGCATCGGCGGCTTCGTCGACAGTTCAGGTTTTGCATGGGGCGACGAGCAAATAAGATCCTGGAGAGCCGGCGGGCAAGCCATGCTGCTCGCGAACGTATACCGGGGTGGCTATCAAATGACGCCATTCGTCGCGGCGACTGTTACGAGCGACTTCAGCTTCTCGCACACGCTCGACATCCCGGTGCAAGTGGGACAGATCGCGGACACTATTTTCTACGGCTCGCCGCAGACGTTCTGGGGCGTTCGCGCCGGCTACGATGTTGTGGCGCCCCGCGGATGGAATTTCGGAGTTGAAGGGTTTACGCAGAACAGCTCGCAATTCCAGGTTCTCGGCGGCAGGGCCTATGTGCGCACGCCCATCTTCGACTGGCTCGGGTTTAATGGGCCATCCCCAATACCGACCAGTCGTCCGCGGTGACTTGGACAGTTGGTTATTAGGACCGGGTCAAAACGAGAAGAAGTCAGGCCATCCGAAACGCTTGCGCAACGCCCCGGATCGCAGACATTGGCGAGCGGAAACGCACCCTAGCAGGGAGGCGAGTAGGATCGCGAGACGGCCTCTTGTGCACGACCCTCGTGCACCAACGATAGACCCCAGCGCTAGCCCCTCCCCACAAGGGCCACAAGGGAGAGGGGAACGCACCGCGTTCGGCGCACAGTTGTGCGCATATCACCACGGCAGCTGCGCTACTGGGTCAACCCGTGCGCCGCTGGTAGTTCTCGATCGCGGCCTGGACCGCGGCCTTCGATTGGGCGCCTGCGCTTGCGTATTTGGCGCTGGCGTCCGCATAGCTCCATTCGCGCAACTCATTGGAGCTGCGCTGAAAGTGCGGGTGCACGTAGCGCGCCATCAGCTCATAGCTGCGCTGGGTCGCGGGCCAGTCCGCCCAGTTGTGCGCCAGCAGGAGGACGCCGCCGAAGCCGCCATTTGAGCCCTTCCACAGCCGCTCGAAGTGGCGCACGCAGTCGTCCGGCGTGCCGATGCAGGCCAGTCCGGAGGAGACCAAATACTCGGCCGGATCGCTGGTGATGTCGGGCGGGATGATCGGAAACGTCGCCACCTCGCTGAAATAACGGTTGAAGTCTTTCAGCCCGAACTCGACATCCGCGCGCGCCTGCTCGCGCGTTTGCGCCACATGGGCGAAGGTGACGATCCGCCATTTGCGGCGATCAGGCTCCTTACCGTTTGTCCGGGCGCTCTCCTCGTAGACGCTCCAATTGCTGGCGTGCGCCTTGAGCGCCTCATCCGACGTGCCGCCGATCGAAAGCATGCCAATGCCATGCCTGCCGGCCGCCAGCGCTCCGACCGGCGAGCGTGAGGATGCAACCGCCATTTCCATCATGGGCTGGGAGTAGCTCTTGAGTTGCAGGCGTGCCTCACGCAGGTCGAACCAGTCGGTCTTCTTCGTCACCATGCGCCCCTGCATCAACTCCATGATGACATCGAGCGACTCGTCGAGCTTGCGCCTCTGGTCCTCAGGCTTGAGTCCCATCTTCACTGCATCATAGACGAGCGATCCTGGCCCGACGCCGAACATGGCGCGGCCGCGCGTCATGTAGTCGAGCTGCATCATGCGTCCGGCGAGCGTGAAGGGATTGTGGTAGGGGAGCGAAGCCACGCCGGTGCCGAGGCGGATGTGACGCGTGCGCTCGGCGGCAGCCGCAATGAACATTTCCGGGCAAGCGATGATCTCGAACCCGCCCGAATGGTGCTCGCCGATCCAGGCTTCGTGGTAATTGAGCCGATCGAGGTGAACCAGAAGCTCCATATCGCGATCGAGCGCCAGCAACGGGTTTTCGGCGAGCGCATGAAACGGAGCAAGGAAAATGCCGGTCTTGAGATATCTCTCGTTCATGGTGGCCTTCATCCCGGGTCCGGGGGCTGGAGCCTGTACCCTGTACCCACTTCCGTCATTGCCGGGCTTGACCCGCAAGTCGGGTATACCCGACTTGCGGCACTTTGTTGATGTGCGGACCTCGGGCAAGCCCGAGGTCCGATGCAATCCATCACGCTTCGCAGGAAGAGCCTATCTCGAAGGAGATGGACCGCGGGTCAAGCCCCCGGTCAAGCCCGCGGGTCAAGCCCCACGCGCGCTAACTTAAGCCTCGCCACAAATCTCTCCCTCGTCATGCCCCGCTTCAAGCGGGGCACCCAGTAATCCCTGGACAGCGGATTGAGGGTAAAGCCGTGCCAAATGCGACGTTCCGTG
>CATPCO010000631.1 GCA_955652925.1 uncultured Xanthobacteraceae bacterium
GTGCTCAAGGTCACCACCGACAAGCCGCTGAAAGCGGTGAAATTCGGCGATTCAGAGAAGCTGCGGCTTGGCGAATGGGTCATCGCGATCGGCAATCCGTTCAGCCTCGGCGGCACGGTGACGGCGGGCATCGTCTCGGCGCGCAACCGCGACATCAATTCGGGTCCGTACGACAACTACAATCAGACCGACGCCGCCATTAATCGGGGGAAATCCGGTGGTCCTCTTTTCAATCTGGATGGCGAGGTCGTCGGCATCAACACGGCCATCATCTCTCCTTCCGGAGGTTCGATTGGTATCGGTTTTGCGGTCCCATCAAAGACCGCGCTTCCCGTTATTGATCAGTTGCGGCAGTTCGGTGAGACCCGGCGCGGCTGGCTCGGCGTGCGCATCCAGCAGGTGACCGACGAGATCGCCGAGAGCCTGAACATCAAACCGCCGCGCGGAGCCCTGGTGGCCGGCGTCGATGACAAGGGCCCGGCCAAGCCCGCCGGCATCGAGCCCGGCGATGTCATCGTCAAGTTCGATGGCAAAGACATCAAGGAAATGCGGGATCTGCCGCGAGTGGTGGCGGACACGCCGGTCGGCAAGCAAACCCCCGTCGTCGTGATCCGCAAGGGCCGGGAAGAGACCAAAACCGTCACGCTCGGCCGCCTGGAGGATGGTGAAAAGCTCGCTGCAGGTGACAAAAAGAACGATCCTGCGCCCGATAAATCCGTCGTCAAAAAGACGCTCGGAATCGAGCTTGCCAACATTTCGGATGATCTGCGCAGGCGTTACAAGATCAAGGACTCGGTGAAAGGCATTGTCATAACGGGGATCGACGCAACTTCGCCCGCGGCAGATAAGCGCCTGTCCCCGGGTGATGTCATTGTCGAGATTGCGCAGGAGGCGGTGGGGAATACGGACGACTTCCAGGCCAAGATCGACAAGCTTAAGAAGGACGGGCGCAAGTCGGCTCTCCTGCTGGTGGCGGGTGCTGATGGCGAATTGCGCTTCGTGGCAATAAGTCTCCAGTAAGGACAACAGAAGAAAGTAGCGCGGATCGAGCAAAGCGAAGTCCGCGCTGCGCCGCGCTAAATTTGTCCCGGTTCTCGCTGCGCTCCATCCGGGCTACGTCCGTCGTCCAACACAAACTCTTCTCGCCGATAGCCTTGCGCGTACAGAAGCGCGGTAAGGTCGCCATGGTCGATGCGGGCCGCGGCGACCGCCGCGACCTTGGGTTTTGCGTGATAGGCGATCCCCAGTGCGGCCGCCTCTATCATTGCGATATCATTTGCGCCATCTCCCACCACGAGTGACTGCTCACGGCTCAAGTGGAGGCGCTGCGTGAGATCGAGCAGCGTGGCGAGCTTTGCCTCACGTCCGAAGATCGGCTCGGCCACCTCTCCCGTCAGCCGGCCGTTGCTGTCGACGAGCAGACGGTTGGCCCGATTCTCGTCGAAACCGATCATTGCGGCGAGCCGATGCGTAAACAGCGTAAAGCCGCCAGTGACGAGACAGGTATAAGCGCCGTGCCGGCGCATGGTCGCGACAAGCGTGCGCGCGCCAGGAGTAATATGAATACGGTTATCGATCACTTCGTCCGCCGCGGTGATTGGCAACCCTCGAAGCAACGCCACGCGTTCACGCACAGCCGGTTCGAATTCGATTTCGCCTCGCATTGCCCGTTGCGTGATGGCCGCGACCTCCTTCTTTATACCCAGGTGGTCGGCAAGCTCGTCGATGCATTCCTGACCGATCATGGTGGAATCCATGTCGGCGAGAAGGAGCTTCTTGCGCCGGCCCGCTGCGGGCTGGACCACAACGTCGATTGGGGCACTGCCGAGCGCCGCGCGGATCGCTTCGGTGTGCGAACGAAGGTTGCCATCCGGCGCCGTAAAGGCAATATCGGCTGCGATACCGGGGGCGAGCCAGACTGGACCGGTGTCTGTCGACACGGCGTGCTGCGCGCGTTCGAGCGCGCGATTATCGAGTGCTCGCGCCCGCGGGCCGGAGATCAGAGTCGCGACGAAGGACATGAGATGGCTGCTCGGGCAGCATCAATGCGGGCGGTGCTTATCGCAGGGCCAACCGCGAGCGGCAAGTCTGCTCTGGCGCTGGAGATTGCGGAGGCTCTCGGCGGTACCATCATCAATGCCGACTCCATGCAAGTCTACCGCGACCTGCGGATCATTACGGCGCGCCCATCGCCGGAGGATGGAGCCCGGGTTGCGCATCTACTTTATGGTCATGTCGATGCCGCAGAAAACTATTCGACCGGCCGCTGGTGCGTTGATGCGAGCTCCGCCTTGCGCTCCGCGGAGAAGACAGGACGATTGCCCATCGTGGTGGGTGGGACCGGTCTCTATTTTAAGACATTGACCCGCGGGCTTGCCGAAATTCCGCCGGTCCCGATGGAATTGCGCTTGGCGCTGCGCCGTCGCTTGCAGGAAGAAGGTCCCGCGCCGCTCTATGCCGAGCTCAGAGAACGTGATCCCGACACGGCACAGCGGCTCATGCCCCGTGACCGCACACGGATCACGCGCGCTCTTGAGGTTGCGCTCGCAACCGGGCGCTCCCTCACCGAATGGCACCGCGATGGAATGAAACCTCCGATCGAACCGCATCAGACGGTGCGCATCTTTCTCGACGTGAACCGTGAGGAGCTCTATCGGCGCATCGCGGCGCGTTTCGATGGCATGCTTGCCGCGGGTGCCCTCGACGAGGTTCGTGCACTCCACAAGCGAGGACTGGATCCCGCGCTTCCCGCCATGAAGGCGCATGGCGTGCCTTGGCTGATCAGGCATCTGGAAGAAGAGATCGATTTGCCTACAGCTGCCGAAGGTTCAAAGCGCGATACCCGGCGCTACACCAAGCGTCAGGCGACCTGGTTTCGCCATCAGCTGCCGGATTGGACCTGGGTTGCTCCAGAGGCGGCTCTCGCCGCAATCCGGCGCGCGCTAGGCCGCTGACCGGTGGGCCGATAGCGCCACGATCCAATGGCAGCGACGGCAAGACCGGTCGCGAGAACCCACCAAGCGGGCCTCACCTCCATGTCGAGATCGAAATGGGCGAGCAGGATACGGCGTGCGTCGACCCCGCTCGTCAACATGTAGATGCCCAAGTCGGCGACAGCCGAATTGGATGGTGGCAAGCATACCGCTTCGCCCACCAATGCCCAATCAAATGAAGATCACGACTTAAACACTCGTATTGAGCACTCCGCTTGACGGAGCGTGCCCTCGTCCTTATAAGTCTGGGACGGAGATGACCTGATAAGACGCCGATGACCACATTTATCGCACAACTCCTCGTGATTGTAGGAAGGCGCACCCCTCCCTGGGGCTGATGCCCTATTGGCGAGTGGTGCGCGACACAGGGCCCGAGTGGCCCTTTTTTATTCCGCTGAAACCATTTCCCGCTGCATGGAGCAAACGATGGACAAAGAAATGACCGGGGCAGAGATGGTCATGGAGGCCCTCGCCGATCAGGGCATTGAGCACGTTTTCGGGTATCCCGGAGGGGCGGTGCTGCCCATCTACGACGCGCTGTTCCAGCAGGACAAGGTCAAGCACATCCTCGTTCGGCACGAGCAGGGCGCGGTTCATGCCGCGGAGGGGTATGCCCGCTCGACCGGCAAGGTCGGCTGCGTGCTGGTGACCTCAGGGCCAGGAGCCACCAACGCGGTGACCGGGCTCACCGATGCGCTCATGGACTCGACCCCCATTGTTTGCCTCACCGGACAGGTTCCCACCCATCTCATCGGCAATGATGCCTTCCAGGAATGCGATACGGTCGGCATTACGCGGCCGTGCACCAAGCACAACTACCTGGTCAAGAACGTCGCGGATCTTCCACGCGTTCTGCACGAAGCTTTCCATATCGCCAGAAGCGGCCGGCCCGGGCCGGTGGTGGTCGATATTCCCAAGGACATTCAGTTTGCGAAGGGGCTTTATTCCCGGCCGAAGGATTTCCAGCACAAAGGCTATCGACCGAAGCTCAAGGGCGATCTCGACCGCATCAAAGCGGCGATCGAGTTGATGCAGCACGCCAAGCGTCCGTTGTTCTATACCGGGGGCGGGGTGATCAATTCCGGCCGCGAAGCATCCCAGCTCCTGCGCGAGCTGGTGAAGCTTACCGGCTATCCCATTACTTCGACATTGATGGGACTTGGCGCCTATCCCGCCTCCGATCCGCAATGGATCGGTATGCTGGGCATGCACGGCACGCTTGAGGCCAATCTTTCCATGCACGACTGTGACCTGATGATCTGCATCGGGGCACGCTTCGATGACCGCATCACGGGCCGGCTCGATGCTTTCTCGCCGGGCTCAAAGAAGATCCACGTCGATATCGATCCCTCCTCCATCAACAAGAATGTGAAAGCCGATATTCCGATCATCGGCGATTGCGCCCATGTGCTCGAGGACATGGTGCGGCTCTGGCGCTCGACCGCAAAGCAGCCCGACAAGCGGGCGCTCGAAGAGTGGTGGAAAGAGATCGACAAATGGCGCGCGCGCAAGTCGCTCTCCTACCGGAATTCGAACGAGCTGATCAAGCCACAGTATGCCATCCAACGCCTTTACGAGTCGACCAAGGACCGCGACACCTACATCACCACCGAGGTGGGGCAGCACCAGATGTGGGCCGCGCAGTTTTATCGCTTCGAGGAGCCGCATCGCTGGATGACATCGGGCGGTCTCGGCACCATGGGATATGGCTTGCCCGCTGCGGTGGGCGTGCAACTCGCACATCCCGATTCCTTGGTCATCGATATCGCGGGCGAGGCTTCGGTGCTCATGACCATGCAGGAAATGTCGACCGCGGCGCAGTACCGGCTGCCCATCAAAATTTTCATTCTGAACAACAAATACATGGGAATGGTGCGCCAGTGGCAGGAGTTGCTGCACGGGGGCCGTTATGCCGAAAGCTACATGGA
>CATPCO010000632.1 GCA_955652925.1 uncultured Xanthobacteraceae bacterium
ATCGCCGTCGCTCCATCCCGTCGTGGAAAAGGGCTGGCAGGCCAACTGCTCCAGTTCCACTTGCGAAGGCTCGCTGCGCTTGGAGTAGGAGCGGTGTTTCTCGAAGTCGGCGAAGAGAATATGCCGGCACAGCGGCTTTACCGGCGCGCGGGGTTCCGCGAGGTAGGGCGGCGGGGAGCATATTATTCCGCAGAGAAGGGTTCGGCGGCGCTCATCCTTCGCCGGGACTTGACGTGAACGCAAACGGCCGTCGTTGCTGGGAGGAACATACCGGTTAACGCCGGGTTGCAAATTGTTGGCGTGCCTGCCTTGGAATAAGCCCCTCTGCCCCCATTTCCTTTTTACTGCAAAACCGGTATCAGGAGACGCTATTCGATCGCTGCCGCAAACAGGAATTGTACAAGTCTCTCAGATACTTCACTGGCAGAAGAATGACGAATCCCATCGTTTCGGCATGAACGTAGCGCGCAAACTCTACATCAAATCTTTCGGCTGCCAGATGAACGTATACGATTCCCATCGTATGGCAGACACGCTGGCGTCCGAAGGGTTTACCGAGACGCCGCGGATCGAGGACGCCGATCTGGTCATTCTGAATACATGTCACATTCGTGACAAAGCGCAGGATAAGGTTTTCTCCGAACTCGGGCGAGTGCGGGCGATCAAAGAAGCTGCGGCACGCTCCGGACGTCAACTGACGATCGCGGTCGCCGGCTGCGTCGCACAGGCGCAGGGTGAGGAGATTATCCGCCGTTCACCCGCCGTCGATATTGTTGTCGGCCCGCAGAGCTATCATCGCCTGCCCGCACTGTTGGAGCGTGCGAAACGCGATGGCCGCGCGATCGATACGGAATTTCCGGTTGAGGACAAGTTCGACAATCTTCCGCCGCCGCCACGCGAAGCGACCCGCACACGCGGCGTCTGCGCGTTTGTGACCGTGCAGGAAGGCTGCGACAAATTTTGCACTTTTTGTGTTGTGCCTTACACCCGCGGCTCGGAGTTTTCGAGACCGGTTCTGAAAATTGTCTCCGAAGTCGAGCGCCTCGCGGAGAGCGGCGTGCGCGAGGTCACTCTCATCGGGCAAAACGTCAACGCCTATCACGGCGATGGTCCTGACGGGCGGGCATGGCCGCTCGGGCGCTTGCTTGCTCACCTTTCCGAATTGCCGGGTATCGCGCGACTGCGCTACACGACCAGTCATCCCGCCGACATGGATGCGAGCTTGATTGCGGCGCATCGCGATCTGCCGAAGCTGATGCCCTATCTTCACCTTCCCGCGCAGTCCGGCTCCGACCGGATCCTCGCCGCGATGAAGCGCCGTTACCGGCGGGCCGACTATCTTCGCCTGATCGAGCGTCTGCGTGCCGTGCAACCCAACATCGCCTTCTCATCGGATTTCATCGTCGGCTTTCCCGGTGAAACTGAGGACGATTTCAAAGCTACTCTCTCGCTTGTCGATGCGGTCGGATACGCCGGTGCCTTCTCTTTCAAATACTCAGCCAGACCCGGCACTCCAGCGGCGGAATTGCCGGATCAGGTGCCCGAAGCTCAAAAGTCCGAGCGGCTTTACCGCCTGCAAGCAGCGATCGATCGCAATTGCGCTCGCTTCAATGCGCAATGGCAGGGACGCGCGGTGCTAGTGCTGTTCGAAAAAGGAGGCCGTTATTCTGGTCAGATCGTAGGCCGCTCCCCGTATCTCCAGCCGGTTCAAGTTATGGCGTCACGGGATCTGATCGGTCGACTGGCGAGCGTGCGGATCACGCGGGTGAGCTCGAACAGCCTGTTTGGAGTGCTCGCACCGGACGCAGACAGATTGGCCCGCGAGCAGCATCAGTTGTCAGCAGGAGCATAAGGACGTTGGGACCGTCTCGAATGGACAACGGGGTCATCGTATCCTCGCCAGCGGCGACAATTGATAACGATGCGACTCAGCTCCTTCTTGCATTTGACGACAATCGGCTGGCTTCCACGCTGTTCGGCCAATACGGTCAGAATCTTGCGCTCATCGAGCGCAGGCTCGGAGTTGTTGCGGACCAGCGTGGCAATCACGTGAGCGTTGCGGGTTCACGCGAGGCCGTGGATCAAGCGCGGCGCGTGCTGGAAGGGCTCTACGAGCGCCTCAAGCATGGAGATGAGCTCGTTTCGGGCGACGTGGAGGGAGCCATACGCCAGGCGATCGCGCAGGGATCGCTGTTCGAGTATGATCGTGCGGAGGTCCGGCCGAGCTTCGAGGAAATCAACCTGCGCAAACGTCCGGTGCGCGCGCGCACGCCGGCCCAGGACGCGTATATTCGCGCGCTTCGGCGGCACGCACTGGTGTTCGGCGTCGGTCCGGCCGGCACGGGCAAGACATGGCTCGCGGTCGCCCATGCCGTACAAATGTTCGAGCGCAAGGAGGCTGATCGCATCATCATCTCGCGACCGGCAGTCGAAGCAGGTGAGCGGCTTGGATTTTTGCCGGGCGATATGCGAGAGAAGGTCGATCCCTATCTGCGACCGATCTATGACGCGCTCTATGACCTGATGGATGCGCGCATTGTTGAACGCGCCCTCGAGACCGGCGAGATTGAAATCGCTCCTCTGGCTTTTATGCGCGGACGCACGCTTTTGAATGCGGCGGTGATTCTGGACGAAGCGCAAAATACGACTTCAATGCAGATGAAGATGTTTCTTACGCGCTTGGGCGAGAACAGCCGGATGATCGTGACCGGCGATCCCAGTCAGGTCGATCTGCCGCCCGGACAGCGATCGGGACTTGCGGAAGCTATTCGTCTGCTCCGAAATGTCGAGGGAATCGCGATCATAACCTACACGGCTGAGGATATCATTCGGCATGAGCTCGTGGCACGCATTGTCGATGCGTACGACAAGGAGCGCCGGAAGGCCGCTCGCGCGGGCGAGCGGTATGAATGAGATGCTCCGCGCCTCCCCCGATAGAACGCGATGAAATCCACTCGACCCGCGCGGGTATCCCTGCGCCGGCATTCGTGCCGGCCTGCAATCGATATCCTCGTGCAATCGCGCTTGTGGGGTTCGAAGCCTCAGGCCAAGACAGTCCTGCGCCGCGCCATACGGAAGGCTTCATATGTGGTGTCCACGCAGGGCGAGCTTGCCGTCGTGCTGGCCGACGATTCAACCGTTCATGCGCTCAATCGCACCTGGCGTTACAAGGACGCGCCGACGAATGTGCTCTCGTTTCCGGTTGCGGGTGCTCCCGCGCGCCATGGAACTCCGCGCTTGCTCGGCGATATCGTGATCGCCTACGAGACGACGGCGCGCGAGGCGCGAGCACAGGGCAAATCGTTCGCGGATCATCTTGTCCACCTTGCGGTGCATGGCTTTCTTCATCTCGCCGGATATGATCACGTGGACGACGACGAGGCCGAAACAATGGAACGCCTCGAAAGCACTATTCTTGCCGAGCTTGCTGTTGCGAACCCCTATGCAGCGCCGGGCGTGAGCGTCGGGCGGTAACCTGCCATGCCGGATTCCGACTCATCCAGCTCGCCCGAGCCGAGTTCAGCGCGCAATCTGCCCGTACTGGTTTCGCGTCCGAACGAGATCGAGCGCGAGAGCTGGTTCAAGCGCGCCTTGAGGACCTTTTTCGGCTGGAAGGCGAGCAGCATTCGCGCCGATCTCAAGGACGTGCTGGAAGAAGGCGTCGGCGAGACCGGATTTTCCCCCGCCGAGCGCATCATGCTAAGCAATATCCTGGGGCTGCGAGAACGCCGGATGGCCGACGTCATGGTCCCACGCGCGGACATTATCGCGGTGCAGCGGCAAATTCCGCTCGGCGAGCTTATGAAAGTCTTCGAGAGCGCGGGTCATTCCCGGCTGGTCGTCTACGACGAGACCCTCGATGACGCTGCCGGCATGGTCCACATCCGTGACTTGGTGGCGTTCATGACGGTGCGCGCCGCCGACAAGGCAAAGAGCAAGCCACGGCGCAAAAAGCCCTTTCCATCCGGTCTCGACCTGAACGCGGTCGACCTGTCCATGCCGTTGTCGTCCAGCGGCATCATTCGCGAGATTCTCTATGGTCCGCCGTCAATGCCGGTGCTGGATCTCTTGGCCAAGATGCAGGCGACGCGAATTCACCTGGCTCTGGTTGTCGATGAATATGGCGGTGCCGATGGCGTGGTATCGATGGAGGACATCGTCGAGCAGATTGTCGGCGAAATTGCCGATGAGCATGACGAGGAAACCGCACCGGGCGTGATTCGGCAGTCTGACGGGTCGTTCCTTGCCGATGCGCGCGCGAAGCTGGAACAGGTCGCGGCAATCGTCGGCCCGCAATTCGAAGTCGGCGATGTAGCCAACGAAGTCGACACGTTAGCGGGCTATGTTGTCACCCGGATCGGGCGCCTCCCGGTGCGAGGCGAACTCGTACCTGGGCCCGGACCGTTTGAAATCGAAGTATTGGACGCCGATCCGCGTCGGCTGAAACGGCTGCGCATCTATCGCGCTTTCGACCGGGCGAATGGTAAGAATCACACAAATGAAGGGCCTTCACAGCCGGCGGGCACGCCCCAGCCGATGCCTGCCAAGGACCTGATTGTCAGCCCGCCCGATTCCTTGGAATGCTCTCGCGATACCGCATCTTTGAAACCTGCGCGCCGTCAGTAAGCCTCACCCGGCTGGCCCATACGGTCGTGCTTGCTTGGGGATGGCAGCGCATTCTGATTGCGTTGCTTGCCGGTGCGTCCAGCGCGCTTGCACTGCCACCGGCCAACATCTGGCCGGTCTCCTTTATCACCTTCCCTATCATGGTCTGGCTCATCGATGGTGCGGCCGCAGGCCGCCTCGGCGGGGTATTGGCAGCGGCCGGCGCGGGTTGGTGGTTTGGCTTTGGCTATTTCGTCGCCGGTCTTTATTGGATCGGACATGCATTCCTGGTCGACGCAAAGACCTTCGGGTGGCTGCTGCCGATTGCTGTTATCGCATTACCGGCCGCAATGGCGGTTTATACCGCACTGGGTTTTGCACTCGCTCGGACGCTATGGCCGCGGGGTGCGGCACGAATACTGGCGCTTGCTGCTGCGCTTAGCCTGGCAGAGTGGCTGCGTGGACATTTGTTTACGGGCTTTCCGTGGAATGTATTCGGCTATGCGCTCATTACGCCGCTATGGCTCGCTCAGAGCGCAGCGCTGTTCGGCATTTGGGGTCTCACGTTCCTTGCGGTCGCGATCTATGCGTCACCGGCCGTGCTCGCGGACGAGCGTGCCGACACAAGGCGTCCTTGGCTCGCACCCGCTTTGGCAATGGCGGCGCTTGTTGCGCTCGCAGTCTTCGGGGCGTTTCGCCTTGTGACGACGCCGACAACATACGTGAGCGGCGTTCGGCTGCGCATCATGCAGCCAAATCTGCAGCAGGATGAAAAATTCAATTACTCCCAGAAACAGGAGGTGATGAGCCGATACCTGGCTTTGTCTGATCGCCCCACGAGCCCTCAGTCGAGCGGGGTGCGCGACGTGACCCATCTGATCTGGCCGGAATCAGCGTTCCCGTTTTTCCTGACGCGAGAGCCCGACGCCTTAGCCCAGATTGCAGCGTTGTTGCAGCCGGCAACGGTCTTGATCACTGGCGCGGTGCGCCCGCCTGAAACTGCCGCGGCTGCCATGCGCGCTTACAACTCGATCTATGTCATTGACCATGATGGTTCGATCGTCTCGGTTTACGACAAGGTCCACCTTGTCCCTTTCGGCGAATACTTGCCGTTTCAGGATCTGTTGGAGCGGCTTGGTCTCACCCAGCTGACCAAGGTTCGCGGTGGGTTCATCTCAGGCGACCGGCGCCGCAACCAGCGCGTACCCGGTGCCCCCGATTTTTTGCCGCTGGTGTGCTACGAGATCATCTTCCCCGGCGACGCGGTGCCGCGCAGCGAGCGCCCGGGCTGGATCTATGATCATGTCGGCCGTTATTTCGGGTGGCCGTTTGTCGGCGGAACCGGCGAGCGGCCGGGCTGGCTGCTCAATCTCACCAATGATGGGTGGTTTGGTCCAAGCGCAGGACCTTATCAGCACTTTCAAGAAGCGCGCGTGCGCGCGATTGAGGAGGGCCTGCCGCTTGTTCGGGCGGCGAATACCGGCATTTCCGCGGTTGTCGATCCGGTTGGCCGCGTCATTAAGTCACTCCCGCTGGGTACCGCGGGCGTGCTTGATACCGCGTTGCCGCAACCGCTTGCACCCACACTTTACGCGCGGGTGGGAGACGGCGCATTTGGCGTAATGCTCGGCGCGGCATTGGCGCTTGTCCTGCGGTCGCGCGCGCGAGGCCGCTCAAGACCGTACCGGGACACATAGCTGCGGTGCTGTGCCCGCATCCAATCGGCGCCAATCTTTCGCTAGAGTAGGCCCAGGTTCTTGATCAGCGCTTTTGTGAAGGATGCATAATCTGATGAGGGTGCCACCATTTGACTCTGGAAAAGCGATTGGCCCGCTTGCACAAGTAGAAAATGTCTCGGTTGCACAGGAGAGTGTTTTCATGGCCGCAAAAAAATCTCCCAATCCGATCGACAAGCATGTGGGCAGCCGAGTGCGCATGCGCCGGATGATGCTTGCAATGAGCCAGGAAAAGCTGGGTGACGCGCTCGGACTCACATTTCAGCAGGTGCAGAAATACGAGAAGGGCACTAACCGGATCGGAGCGAGCCGATTGCAGCAGATCTCGCAGATACTCCAAGTGCCGGTGGAGTTTTTCTTCGAGGGGTCGCCGAGTGTGGATGGGTCCGGCAGCGCGGGCGTAGAGGCGTCTGCGAATTACGTCTCCGATTTCCTGGCCAGCTCGGAAGGGCTGTCGCTTACGAAGGCGTTTACCCGGATAAAGGACCCCAAGCTGCGGCGCCGGATCGTCGATTTGGTCGAGGAGATCGCGACCAGCACCAATCGTTGAGGTGCCGCAGACGCAAGCACCTCCATTCGGCAAATCCGCAAGGCCCTTGCGGCTGCGATATTCCTTCTCGTCGCTTGACCCCCGTCTTGCAACCCTGCAAGACTCCGCCGCAGCCCTGCAAGGGGGCCGGTCAGGGGAGTTTTTCAGTGCCGAACGCAACCCGCCTTTTCACCAGCGAGTCCGTATCCGAAGGCCATCCAGACAAGGTTTGCGATCAAATATCTGATGCAGTTCTTGATGCCTTTATAGAAAATGACCTCAAGCTGGGAATTGCAGACGACAGCAAGGTGAACGCGCGACTCGGCTGCGAGACGCTGTGCACGACTAACAAAATCGTCATTGCCGGTGAAGGCCGCGGACAAGCCCCATTATTCAAGAAGCACGGTACCCATGCCGTGGTCAATCGCGAGTTGATCGCGCAAATCGCGCGCGATGTTGTGCGCGATATCGGCTATGACCAGGACGGTTTCTCGTATTACGGCGCTGACATCGAGGTCCTGCTGCACGGTCAGTCTCCCGATATTGCCATGGGGGTCGATGCCAAGCACAAGAAAGGCGAAGAACAGGAGGGGGCGGGCGACCAAGGGATGATGTTCGGCTTTGCCTGCACGGAGAGCGAGATCTACGAGAAGGGCTCATTCATGCCAGCCCCAATCTATTTCGCGCACAAGATTCTGAAGGTTTTGTCGGAGCGGAGGCGCTCGCAACAACTGTTCGACCTGCAGCCCGATTCGAAGAGCCAAGTCACGGTTCAATACATCGACGGCAAGCCCGTCGGCTGCACCAAAGTCGTCGTGTCGACGCAACATAACGCCCGCAGTCGCAACGGCAAAAAATACACCCCCAACATGGTCAAGGACATGATCGCGGACACCGTGGTGTCCGCGTTACCGGAGGGCTGGATGCCAAAGAAGCCCTCGGATTTCCTGGTCAATCCCACCGGCAATTTTGTCGTCGGTGGTCCCGACGGAGATTGCGGCCTCACGGGGCGCAAGATCATTGTGGACACCTATGGCGGATACGCGCCCCATGGCGGCGGGGCGTTTTCGGGAAAGGATCCCACGAAGGTCGATCGCTCGGCAGCATATGCCGCGCGCTATCTTGCAAAGAATGTCGTCGCCGCAGGATTGGCCGAGCGCTGCACCATCCAACTCGCCTACGCGATCGGCGTTGCCGACCCCATGTCGCTCCTGGTCGATATGCACGGAACCGGCGTGGTAGACGAGAAGAAGGTCGCAAAGGTTCTGCCTGAGATCTTCCCGCTGCGGCCAACCAGCATCCGGCGTGCGCTCAAACTATCGCGGCCGATCTACCGCCGAACCGCATCCTATGGGCATTTTGGCCGCCCCGCCGAGAAGGACGGCGGTTTTTCCTGGGAAAAAACAGATCTTGCCGACGCTCTCAAGCGCGCCTCGCGCTGACGCCGGTTGCTCCGCCCTGTTTGTGCTGACGCGTTCCTCATTCGATAGCCACGGCCACATCGGGTAGACCGCGCGATTGGGGCTGGTTTCGAGTTGCGGAACCCTTGCAGGGGCGGCCTGGCGCGATATATCCGGAAGGCATTTGTCCTGAAGGGACGCGCATGAGCACTGAAACTCAAACCGTTTCCGAAAGCCACCATTTTCAGGCCGAAGTGAGTGAACTGCTTCGGCTCATGATGCATGCGGTCTATTCTGAGACCGATGTATTTCTGCGTGAGCTGATCTCCAACGGATCGGACGCCTGCGACAAGCTGCGCTACGAAGCACTCGCAAGACCCGAGCTGCTCGCCGAGGGCGGGGTACTGGCGATCCGGATCAAGCCGGACGCCGAGAGCAGCACCTTGTCCGTGAGCGATACCGGCGTCGGCATGGACCGCCACGAGCTGATCGATAATCTCGGGACCGTTGCCCGCTCGGGGACCCGCGCATTCGTCAATCGCCTGGCGGAAGCCAAAGACGGCGCGGGACTGATCGGTCAATTCGGCGTCGGTTTCTATTCGGTCTTCATGGTGGCCGAGCGCATCGAGGTCGTCAGCCGCCGGGCAGGCGCAAGCGAGGCCTGGGTCTGGAGTTCCGCCGGCGAGGCGGGATTTGAGGTCGCGCCGGCTACGCCAGAGCAGTCCGCGCGGGTTCCGCGCGGCACGGAAATCGTTCTGCACCTCAAAGCAGACGCAAAACGCGACCTCGAAAGCTACGAAATCGAGCGCGTCGTAAAGAGATATTCCGATCACGTGCAGTTTCCGATCGAACTCCTTGCCAAGGAGGGCACGCCGCACCAGATCAACGCCGCCAGCGCCATATGGCAGCGAGCCAAATCCGAGCTCAAGCCGGAAGACTACACGCAGGCCTATCACTCCATCGCCGGCGCATTCGATGAGCCGGCCATGACGCTGCACTACAAGGCGGAGGGACGCCAATCCTACGCCGTGCTGTTGTTCGTACCCTCAACAAAACCTTTCGATCTCTCCGATCCGGACCGCAGCGCCCGTGTAAAGCTGTATGTTCGCCGGGTGTTCATCACCGAGGACGCCAACCTGCTGCCTTCGTACCTGCGCTTCGTACGCGGCATCGTCGACAGCGAGGACATGCCGCTCAATATTTCGCGCGAAATGCTCCAGAATAATCCCCAGGTGGCTCAGATC
>CATPCO010000633.1 GCA_955652925.1 uncultured Xanthobacteraceae bacterium
GCGCTCGGTCCGAACACGGCGGCGTCTCGCACCGTGACGGAGCTCACGTCGGTCTGCAGCAAGGCCGCTCCGATGGTTGCCACTCTGCGCGCGAGCTCCTGACAGGCGCGCGCCGTCGCGCCGCCGGCCCATACCATGCCGCGGGAACCCCACGCGCCGCTCGAATAGGGGGAAAGCTCGGTGTCTCCGAGCCGCACCTGCACGTCCGCCGGATCAAGCCCGAGACTGTCGGCGGCAACCTGCGCCAGCGTCGTCTCCAGCCCCTGGCCGATGCTCTGGATGCCGACCCGCACCTCCAGGCGGCCGTCAGGCGTCAGTCTTGCGAATGCCTGCTCGTAGAGGGCACGCCGTTTTCCGTCGGCCGTCGTGCCATGGGCGGTCTGCTCGGAAAAGATTGCGGTGCCGAAGCCGATGAGCCGTCCGTCCGGCTCTCCTTTGGCCTGGCGTTTTCTGACTGCCGCAAGGCCGATGGCATCGATCGCCATTCTCAGCAGCTGCGGATAATCGCCGCTGTCGAAATGCTTGTCCGTGATGTTGTCGAACGGCATCTGCTCCGGGCGCACCAGGTTCACCTGGCGGACCTCATGCGGCTCCTTGCCGATCTCGCGCGCGATCGCGTCAATCATCAATTCCATGGCGTAGCAAACGCCCGGCCGCGCCACCCCGCGGTAGGGCAGTTGTGGGGGCTTGTTCGTAACGATTGCAGCTGCCCTGCACCGGTAGACAGGAATGTCGTACGGCCCGGGCAGGATGGCGCTGACCTGGGATGCTTCAATGGCCGACGTGAATGGATAGGTCGAGTACGCCCCCGAATCCACTGCCGCTCTCGCATCGAACGCGAGAATCTTGCCGTTCGTGTCGGCATAAGCCGTGATCCGGTAATGGTGCTCCCTGCAATTGGCATTGGCGGTGAGCTGCTCGCGCCGGTCTTCGAGCCAGCGGACCGGCCGGCCGCAGCGCATGGCGAGCCAAGCGAGGCAGATCTCTTCACCCGCAACAACTGCCTTGTAGCCGAAGCCGCCGCCCACATCGGGTGAAATGACACGGATTTGCGCTTCCGGAATTTGCAGGACCTCCGCAAGTCCGGTGCGCACGACGTGGGGAAACTGGGTCGCCCCGTGCACGATGAGTTGGCTCAATCGCGTGTCCCATTGGGCGATGAAGCCCCGGCACTCGATGGGAGACATGACCTGACGCGCGGTCCGCAGCTCCCGCGTCACCTTGACGGGTGCGGTCCTTGCTACGGACTCGACATCGCCGTCGTAGCCGACCTCGATGAAGACGTTGCCTTTGATCGTATCGTGCACCAGCGGCGCGCCCGGCTTCTGCGCTTCGATCATGTCGACCACGGCCGGCAGCTCGTCGTAGTTAACCGTGACCGCAGCGGCGATGTCCTCGGCCTGAGCCCTGGTATCGGCTACGGCGAATGCAACGAGCTCGCCCACCTGCCGGACTTTGTCCGTTGCCAGGACAGGCTGCTCGGAGCTCTGGAACCCCGGTAGCGCGGAAACCGCCCGGATCGGCCGCACCCCGGTCAAATCGCGCGCGGTGAAGACGCAATCGCGCAGACGCTGCGGAATGTGGATGCCAACGAGCCGGGCGTGCGCGACGGAGCTGCGGACGAACGCCACCTCCCGCATTCCTGACAAACGAATGTCGCCGACATATTGCCCGCGGCCGTGAAGAAAACGCTCATCTTCCTTGCGGGGAAGCCGCGTGCCGATTGTGCCCTTCGACAATGCCATGCATTCCGAATTCGAGATCGATCGACCCTAAATAACGCGGCTTGAGCACCAAGCTCAAGCGATGGTCATTCCGGGGCGACGCGAAGCGTCGAATCTCTCCGTCGTCATGCCCCGCTTCAAGCGGGGCACCCAGTAATCCCTGGATAGCGGATTGAGGCAAAGCCGTGCCAAATGCGACGTTCTGTGCTTACTGGATCGTCCGCATTGCGCGGACGATGACGACCGAGAGGCTGATGATGCGTCTTAAGTTAGCGCGTATGGGCCGCCCCGGGATGACGCCCGTGGTCCTCTACTCATAGCTGATCTGTGCATCCGGCCATTGTCCCCGCCAGGATCGGCGCGATATTTCCAGGTAAAGGAGCTGCAGCAGCGATTGAGGATTCGACTGGTCATTTTGAGCCAATGCAATTGTTGAACGAAAAGCCACGCAACCAGCTTTCCGGTAGCGCCATATCGCACATGCCCATGAGCAAGGCGCACGTGCGGAGCATCTTTTATGGCCTCATGGTGGCAATGTTCCTCTCGGCGATCAATCAGACGATTGTCGCCACTGCGCTGCCGACCATCGGGCGCGACCTGGGTGATTTCGACAATCTCTCCTGGGTCATCATCTCATATCTTTTGTCTTCGACGGTGGTGTCGCCGCTCTATGGAAAGCTTTCCGATATTCACGGCCGGCGGCCCATGATGCTGGCTGCGCTGGGTTTGTTCATTGCGGGCTCAGCGGTCTGCGCGCTCGCTCATGACATGACCATCCTGATCGCCGGGCGCACGCTGCAAGGCATCGGCGGCGGCGGCATTGTGCCGCTGACGCAAACGACCATCGCCGACATGGTCATGCCGCGCGAGCGCGGCCGCTACCAAGCCTATATCGGCACCTCCTGGATCACAGCGGGCATCGCCGGGCCGGCGCTCGGCGGGATTCTCGCCGAGCATCTGCACTGGTCGTTCATCTTCTGGCTCAACGTGCCGTTCGGGTTGCTCGCTGCACTGATCACCTATCGCGCCATGAGGCGCCTGCCTCGTCATGAGCGCCGCCACCGGTTGGATCTTTTCGGCGCGGCGCTGATGATTGCCGCGGCAACCGTCTTCCTGATCGCGCTCACGTCGGGCGGCGTCCGCGTGCCCTGGATGTCGACGACCATCGTTGTGCTTGTCACTCTATCGCTGGCGTTGACCGCGCTGCTTGTGTGGTGGCTGCGGCGTGTCCCCGAGCCGTTCCTGCCCCTCAACGTTCTGAAAAATCCGGTAATGCGCGCTGGCACCGCCGCGACCTCGTGCACGCTGGGCGCAGTATTGGGACTTACCATCTATATGCCGCTCTATTTCCAAGCCGTGCACGGCCTTTCCGCAACCGATGCCGGCATCGCGCTCATTCCTATTGTTGTGATGACCACCCCCGGCTCCATGCTTTCCGGTCGTTCAATGATGCATCTGCGCCACTACAAGCTGTCCGCAATTGGCGGGGCCATCGTTGCCATCGCCACCGTGTCGGCGCTTGTTGTCTGGCCCGCCATGCCGCTCTATGGCGTGGTCATTGCGCTCACGCTCATTGGCTTCGGCGTCGGCACGGTCTATCCGGTATCCACGGTCTCGATCCAGAACGCGGTACCCACGCATCAGGTCGGCACCGCGACCGGCGCCATGAATTTCTTTCGCGCGCTCGCGAGCACGCTCGCTGTCGCGATTATGGGAGCCATCTTGCTCGGCCATCTCGGCGCGGTGCCTGGCCGTGGCGGAGGGGTAGAGGTGCTCGCCGCAGCTGCCGGTACTGCCGGCATCGACATGACTGCGGTGTTCCGATGGGTGTTCGTAGCAGCAGATATTTTTCTGATGCTTGCGCTCATCGCCCTGCTGCGCTTGGAAGAGCGGGAGCTGCACGGTCCCGCGACCGCTGCAAAGCCGCAGCCCGCCGAGTGATCCGTCCCCCGTTTGCGGCGTGCGCTACTCGCTGCGCACGATCTCCTCATAGGCAGGCGCACGGTCGAGGAAGCCCCGCTTCACCATCCAGTCGACCTTGTCCTTGAACTCGGCCGCCTGATAGCCCTTGACGCCGGTGAGCTCCGGCAAAAGGCCGTCCTCGCGCTGCTCGGGCTCGAGGTCCCGCAGCAGCTCGGCACGTGAGCGCGCTTCGTTCTCCCGCAGCCATTCGATCGCGCGATTGAGTGCGCGCCGCACCTTCTCGGCCGTTTCCGAATCGATCTCCTCTCCGGCAACAATGCCGCCGCGCCAGCGGAGATCCGCAATCTTGCGGCAGCCCGCCTCGATGGCACGGCTTACCAACGGCTCCATCAAGGCTGCTGCTTCATTGCGTCCACTGAGCAGCGCTTCGAGCCGGTCGTTTGCGTGTTCCAGCTTGATCTCATCGAACGAAACGCCGGCCGCTTCCATCGCCACGACGGCCGCATAAAACGTGCCCGCATGCCAAGTGACCGCGATCGGCACGTTGCGCAGGTCATTGAGCGTCGTCACCTGGCAGTCCCTGCGCACCATGTTCGCCCCGGTGCGAATGGTCGTGTCGAGTCCGATGATCTTGCCTTTGCCCAGTTGCTGCACCCGCTCGATCGCTCCCCATTCGCATACCGGGTAAAGCTCTATCGCGCCTTGCTGGAGCTGCGTCTCTTTCCACCGCTGGGTGAAATCTTTGACGCGGCCATCTGTGCCTTTCGGA
>CATPCO010000634.1 GCA_955652925.1 uncultured Xanthobacteraceae bacterium
CAGCATCGGGACGGTCGGCCTGATCTCGCCCCGGCGGGAGACCTATGGCTCACTGACCACGCCGGATCCGGTCGCGCTCCACCGCTCGTTGGATGAGCTCGTCGGCGAAGGCGTGACGCATCTTGCGATTGAGGCCTCCTCTCATGGACTCGATCAACATCGCCTCGATGGCATGCGAGTGACGGCTGGTGCCTTCACCAATCTCAGTCGCGACCATCTAGACTATCATCCCACGCTGGAAGATTATCTTGCTGCGAAGCTCAGGCTGTTCACCGAACTGATCATTCCGGCGGGTGCAGCGGTCGTTGCTGCCGATAACGCGCAATCCGAGCTTGTGATCGCGGCCGCTCGAGCGCGCGGTCTGCGGCTTCTTACGGTCGGCCGCCACGGCGAGGACATACGTTTGTGCAACATTGCGCGTGAGGGCTTTTCTCAGGTGCTCACGGTCTCGCACGCGGGCGAGCAGCACACGGCTTGTTTGCCGCTTCCCGGATTTTTTCAGGTCGAGAACGCGCTGATTGCCGCAGGCCTTGCGATCGCGAGTGGTAGCAAGCCGGCGGATGCGTTCGCGGCGCTCGCGCATCTGCGCGGCGCCAAGGGCCGGCTCGAGCTGGTGGGCGAGAACAATGGCGCGCCGATTTTCGTCGACTATGCCCACAAACCAGATGCGCTCGCAAAGGCGATCGAGGCGCTGCGTCCCTATGCCAGCAACCGCCTTGTGGTGTTATTCGGTTGCGGCGGGGATCGTGATTCCGGAAAGCGTCCGATCATGGGAGCGATTGCCGCGAAGCTCGCCGACTGCGTGGTTGTTACGGACGATAACCCGCGCACGGAAGAGCCCGCCGCCATTCGTGCCGCCATCCTGGCGGGTGCGCCCGGCGCGATCGAGATTGGTGATCGCCGCGAGGCAATTGGTGCGGCCATTTCCAAGCTGCGCCGCGGCGATGTCCTGCTGATTGCCGGCAAGGGTCATGAAACCGGCCAAATCATCGGCAAGCAAATATTGCCTTTCAGCGACCACGAAGCCGTTGCCGCTGCGCTTGCCGGAAAAGTGGCATGATCCATCCGCCGCTCTGGACTGTAGAGGCCATGGCCGCCGCCATGGATTGCGCATGCGCGGGTCCATTGCCCGGTTCGGTTTCAGGAATTTCAATTGATTCCCGCACGATTGCGCCGGGTGAAGCCTTCTTTGCGATTACAGGCGAGAGCCGGGACGGGCACGATTTTGTTCCGGCTGCGATCAAGGCCGGCGCAGCGCTCGCCGTGGTGGAGGCTCGCCAGCGACCGCGCTTAGCCGCAGAAGATCCACTCCTGCTCGTCGAGGATGTGCTCGGCGCACTGCGCGATCTCGCCCGCGCCGCGCGGGAACGCTGCCAGGCCAAGATCGTTGCAGTGACCGGCTCGGTCGGCAAGACCGGCACGAAAGAAGCGTTGCGGCTCGCGCTCGCCAAGCAAGGGGAAACCCACGCCTCGGCCGCCTCGTACAACAACCATTTTGGCGTCCCTCTATCGCTTGCGCGATGCCCAGAGCGCGCGCGTTTTGCCGTCTTTGAGCTCGGCATGAATCATGCCGGCGAGATCGAGCCGCTGGCGCGTGTGGTGCGACCGCACGTCGTCATCATCACCGCAATCGAGCCGGTTCATCTGGAATTTTTTCCGTCCGTCGATGCAATCGCCGATGCCAAATCGGAGATTTTTCTTGGCCTCGAGCCTGGCGGGACGGCGGTGCTCAATCGCGACAATGCCCAATTCGCGCGGGTTGCAAATAACGCGTGCAGGGCGGGCGTGGAGCGTATCATTTCCTTCGGCCAGAGTGCAGGCGCGGACGCGCAGGTGCTTGCATGCACCCTCGATAGCGAGAGCTCCAACGTCAGGGCACGCATTCTTGGAACCGAGCTTAGTTATCGGCTCGGTGCGCCGGGCCATCACCTTGTGATGAATTCGCTCGCCGTGCTGGCGGCCATCCAGCTTCTGGGTGCAGATGTGCGCGCGGCGGCGGCGGCGCTCGCTGATTTGCGGCCTCCGTCCGGGCGCGGAGCGCGGGTCACCATCGATGGGCCGGGCGGCACGTTTTTGCTGATCGACGAAAGCTACAATGCCAATCCCGCCTCAATGCGGGCCGCACTCGCCGTGCTGGGGCAGGCAAGGCGCGCCGCTCGCCGCATCGCAGTACTGGGCGACATGCTCGAGCTCGGTGCGGCCGCGAGTTCGCTGCATCGCGAGCTTGCCGAGACGATCATGTCCGAGGATATCGATCTCGTATTCTGCTGCGGTCCGTTGATGCGCCTGTTGTGGGATGCTCTTCCGCCGTCTCGGCGCGGGAGCTATGCGGTAACTTCGGCCGAGCTGGCGGAACACGTGCTTGCCGCCATCGAGCCCGGTGATATCGTGATGGTGAAAGGATCACTTGGCTCCCGCATGGGTGCCGTGGTCAAAGCGCTCGAAAGCCGCCGCGCACCACGCGCCTCCCTATCATCCGAACTGCGAGCTTGAACGGCTGACCCATGCTTTATTTGCTCTCGGCATTCTCAGACGTGATCGGCCCGCTCAATGTCTTGCGCTACATTACCTTCCGCACCGGCGGGGCAATGATCACGGCCCTTGTGTTCGTGTTTCTGTTCGGACCCGCCATCATCGACCATTTGCGGTTGCGGCAGGGAAAGGGTCAGCCCATCCGTGTGGACGGACCGCAATCGCACCTCGTCACTAAAAAGGGCGTTCCCACCATGGGCGGACTGATGATGCTGTTGGGCATCGTCGTCTCGACCGTGTTGTGGGCCAACCCGGCCAATCGCTACGTCTGGATCGTTTTGGGAGTGACGCTCACGTTCGGAGCGATCGGGTTTTACGACGATTATCTCAAGGTCACCAAACAGACCCACGCCGGGTTTTCCGGCAAGCTTCGCTTCCTCACCGAAGCGATTGTGGCGGCAGTGGCTTGCTATTTCATCGCTTCCATTGGGCGCCAGCCGTTTGCGACCTCACTCACGTTTCCCTTCTTCAAGGAAGTGGTGATTCCGCTCGGCTGGTTCTTCCTTGTGTTCGGCAGCTTCATCATTGTCGGGGCGGGGAACGCCGTAAACCTCACCGACGGCCTCGACGGGCTGGCGACGGTCCCGGTGATCATAGTTGCACTCAGCTTCGGGTTTATTTCCTATCTGGTCGGCAACTCCTTCTTCTCCGAGTATCTGAACATTCACTATGTTGCGGGGACTGGAGAGCTGGCCGTCGTTTGCGGCGCAATGATCGGCGCAGGCTTGGGATTTCTTTGGTTCAATGCGCCGCCTGCTTCGATTTTCATGGGCGATACCGGCTCACTCGCGCTCGGAGGGATGATCGGCACCGTTGCGGTAGCAACGAAGCACGAGATCGTGCTGGCCGTAGTCGGCGGGCTGTTCGTGCTGGAAGCAGTGTCGGTGATCGTCCAGGTCGCATCCTATAAGCTCACGGGTAAGCGGGTTTTCCGAATGGCGCCGATCCATCACCATTTCGAGCAGCTGGGATGGACGGAACCGCAGATCGTCATTCGATTCTGGATCATATCGGTAGTGCTTGCGCTTGCCGGCCTCTCTACGCTCAAGCTGCGATGAGGTGCGCCGAAATGCAAGGTTACCGGCTGCAAGTTCCAGGGTGATGCAATGTGCCCCGGCGATGAGGGCAGTCCTGTAAGAAGACGAGATTTCGTTACAGCGCTACTGGCCAACGCAAGTGCGTTTGCGTTTGCCTCTATATCGCATGCGCAGGCGCCACGCCGGACAGTGCGCGTCGGATTCGTCGGCGCCCAGGCGCGCGATGCGCCACTCTATGTCGCGTTCCGCAACCGAATGAAGGAGCTTGGTTATCAGGAAGACAAGAGCTTTATTTTTGAGTTTGTCCGAACCCCGAGCATTGACGCTTATGAAGAGAGTTTCCGCGAGCTTGCCGCGCGCAAGCCGGACATCTTGGTTGCCGCAGGCAACGAGCCGGCGCTGCGCGCTGCGCGCGCGGCGGCTGGCAGTCTGCCCATTGTGTGTCTCGCCATTGACTTCGACCCTGTCGCGAAGGGGTTCGTCCAGAGCCTCGCCCGGCCCGGGGGCAACATCACGGGAATATTCGTCCATCCGCTTGAGCTTGCGGCAAAGCGCATTGAGCTCGCCCGCGAAGCTTTCCCGCAGGCCCGCCGTCTCGCCCTGATCTGGGACCGCACATCTGCCGACCAAGTCCGAGCTGCGGCCGTGACCGCGCAGGCGCTTGGATTCGAGCCCCGTCGCATCGAGCTAGAAGGGCATCCCGTCGACTACGCCGCAGCCTTCGCGGTGAACGGTGGGCCGGACGAGCCAGTGATTATTCCAGCGAGTCCAATCTTCCTGCGCGATCGTGCAGAGATCGAGCGGCTGTTGCTGGAGCGGCGCATCCCTTCAGTCGCCGCGTTCCGGGAGCTGGCCGAGGCCGGCGCGCTGATGAGCTACGGTGCCGACTTGGTTGGACTCTTTGGCGATGTCGCGGGTGTTGTCGACCAGATCGTCAAGGGCGCGAACCCCGCGGACCTCCCGATCGCGCCGTCATCGCGGTTTCATCTTGCGATCAATCTTAAGAGTGCCGCCGTCCTTGGCATCACGTTACCGCTTGCGCTCACCGCCCGCGCCGATGAGGTGTTCGAGTGAGAATTGGTTGTATCAGAGTTCGCTCTTGGCGCGTGGCTTGAATGCCGGAATAGCTTGATTCCAATCACGACATTTGCCGGGAAGAAAGTTGCGCTCTTCGGGCTCGGGGGATCGGGACTCGCGAGCGCGAGCGCGCTGCTTGCCGGCGGTGCCCACGTGGTCGGCTGGGATGACAATGCTGACGCCATCGCAAAGGCGGCGAGCGCGGGCGTGCCGACCGGCGACTTGCGCCACCTCGATTGGTCCGGGATCTCGGCGCTCGTACTTGCTCCCGGAGTGCCGCTCACCCATCCCGCCCCGCACTGGCCGGTGGGGCTTGCCCGCGCTGCCGCGGTCGAGGTGATCGGCGATATCGAATTGTTCTGTCGCGAGCGGCGGCGCCAGGCGCCACAGGCGCCGTTTGTCGCGATCACCGGAACGAATGGCAAATCGACGACCACCGCGCTGGTCGCGCACTTACTGCGTTGTGGGGGTCACGAGACGCAGGTGGGCGGCAATATAGGAACTGCCATCCTCTCGCTGGAACCGCCGCGCATTGGTCGCGCGCATGTTATCGAGGTCTCGTCGTATCAGATCGATCTCGCTCCGACGCTCGATCCCTCCATTGGCATTCTCATCAATATCAGCGAGGACCATCTCGATCGCCATGGCACAATTCGCGAATACGCGGCAGTGAAGGAGAGGCTGGTTTGCGGGGTGCCGGCGGACGGAACCGCAATCATTGGCGTGGATGATAACTGGTGCGCGGCGGCGGCGGACCGGATGGAGCGCGCGGGCAAGCGGGTCGTCCGGGTGTCTGTGCGCCGGCCGCTTCCGGATGGCCTCTATGTCCAGGGCGAAACCATTATGCGAGCCGCGGGCGCCAGCGCCCGACCCATCGCCCATGTTGGCGGCATTGGCTCGCTGCGTGGAATCCACAACGCGCAAAACGCGGCCTGCGCGGTCGCGGCGGCTCTCGCCCTTTCATTCCCGTCCGATCACATCCAGCAGGGACTGGTCTCGTTTCCCGGTCTTGCTCACCGGATGGAGCAGGTCGGCCGCAGAGGCCTCGTGCTATTTGTCAACGACTCGAAAGCGACGAATGCGGATTCCGCCGCCCAGGCGCTTGCCTGCTTCTCCACCATTTTCTGGATCGTGGGCGGCAAGCCGAAGACGGGCGGGCTGGAATCGCTTGCGGGCTTCTTCCCGCGTATTCGCAAAGCCTATTTGATCGGCGAAGCGGCGGCCGAGTTTGCGCTCCAACTTGATGGACGAGTGCCTTATGTCGTTGCCGGCACCCTCGAGCGCGCCGTCGATCTGGCCGCGCGCGATGCGGATTCCTGCGAGCTCAAAGAGCCGGTCGTGCTGCTATCTCCGGCCTGTGCCTCCTTCGATCAATACCGCAATTTCGAGGTGCGCGGCGATCGCTTCCGCGCACTGGTACAGGGGCTGCCGGGACTGATGCCTGCCTAATCTAATGACCCCTCTGGTCAAAACAGCAACCCCGGACGGCTCGTTAACGCGACGTAAACCAGCTCTCGGCACCACTGCTTAGCTGTTGAGGGGGTGCGGATGGTTTCGCGGCTCGAACGCACGGCATTTGCGGCGTGGTGGTGGACCGTTGACCGCCTGCTGTTGGCGGCTTTGCTTGCGCTGATTTTCGGCGGGGTTGTGCTCTCGCTGGCGGCAAGCCCTCCCGTTGCAGCCCGGCTCGGGCTCGATCCTTTTTATTTCGTCACCAGACATATCCTTTACATCGTGCCGGCCGTGGCAGTCATGGTTGCCACGTCGTTTCTATCCCCGCGGCAGCTTCGACGGCTCGCGCTTCTGGTGTTCGTTCTCAGCCTAGTGCTCGTGGCGGCATCCCTTCAATTCGGTGCCGAAATCAAAGGCGCACGCCGCTGGCTTGTTTTATTCGGCATCAATTTTCAGCCGTCGGAATTTCTCAAGCCTTCATTCGTCATTTTGATCGCCTGGCTGTTTAGTGAATCGGCACACCGGCCGGAAATGCCAGCGAATATCATAGCACTCGCCCTACTTGTGCTTGCGCTGACAGGTCTGGTGCTTCAGCCCGACTTCGGGCAGACGATGTTGATCGCGCTCGTCTGGGGCTCGCTCTTTTTCCTGGCAGGCATGCGCGTCGTCTGGGTTTTAGGGCTCGCCGGCGCGGCACTGGCGGGGCTTGCCAGCGCATATTTCTTCATTCCTCATGTCGCGCGCCGGATCGAGCGATTTCTGGATCCCGCATCGGGCGACAGCTTCAATATCGATCAGGCGCTGGAATCATTCCAGCGCGGCGGCTGGTTCGGACGCGGTCCCGGCGA
>CATPCO010000635.1 GCA_955652925.1 uncultured Xanthobacteraceae bacterium
GAAGAAACGTCCTTCGTGACTGACCGGACCATCATGGTTGGTCCAGGCCTTGATGATGAGATCGATCGCTTCCCATTGCCGCTCGTTCATGCGCACGGGATTGCTGTTCGCAGGCAGTACCTCATAGGGCACGCCGCGCACAAACCCGCATTCGAGCCGTCCCTTTGAGAGGATATCGACCATGGCCATTTCCTCGGCGACCCGCACGGGCTGACGGCGATTCGCGACGGGGTTGCCAAGGATCAAGAGCCGCGCCTTCTTGGAAAGGCGGGCAAGGGCGGCGAGCACGAGCGGCGCGGCCGGATCGACGCAGGTCGCGGTCTGATGATGCTCATTGAGCATGATCTCAAGGCCTTCGTCCTCGGCAATGAGCCACTCGTCGATGTACCGGTCATAGAGGGCGGCGCCCTTTTTCGGATCGTAATTGCGGTTGGGCAAGGATACGCGGATGGACTCGTAGTCCTGTGCTGGCGGCAGATAGGGATAGGCATTCTCGCTGAAGTGCCACGCTTTCATGATCTTGCTCCGGCGCGCTCGGCCATCTGATCGGTGCCGAGAAACTGCAAAATGATTTGCGCGGTTAGTTCGCGCTGCTCCACATGCGGGAGATGACCTGCCTGTGCAATCGTCTCTATGCGTGCACTCGGAAAGAGCGCGGCATAGCGAAGAAGGTACTCGGCCGAGACGATACCGTCACTTCCCCCACGCAGCAGCAGCACTGGCGCCTCCACCCGATGCAGCCGATGCTTGAGCTTTGGATTGTGCATGTACGGCTCCCAGGTGATAAGCGCGAGTGTCTCGCGATTGCGCGCGGCGATGAAAAGCTCGTCATCGCTCATGGCAGCAAGCTCGGCCGGGTTGTTCTTGGGATCGTGGAATCGCAGCTTGTTCAGCGCTTCCTGCGACATGGCGAAAATATCCGGAATGTCGAGCTTGTCAGGCGGGCCGGTCTTTACCCCGACGGGGCCGATGAGGGCGAGACGAGTGAGCCGCTGCGGAAGCTTGCTCGCGATCTCGGCGGCGATCCAGCCGCCGATGGAGAACCCGACCATGTCGACACGCATGAGGCCGAGGCGATCCATGAGCTCGAGATAGACATGGCTGATGTCGTCCACGCTGTCGAGCCAATCCGGGAGCGACGATCGACCGAAGCCGGGATGCGACGGAGCAATGACGCGTCGCTCCTTTGCGATCAGGTCCAGGAACGCAACGTCTGAGCCGATACCGGCGCCGCCATGCAAATAGAGGATGGGCTCGCCGCGTCCGCGCTCAAAAATCTCCAGCTCGATGCCGGCTACGGTGGTCATACGCAGAGGGTAACCCGGATCGAGCGCCAGCGAAATCCAGTGACGGGTTGGATCAGTGCCACAACTGCTCGCTGGCAAGCCGAGCGCCTGCAACCAGCGATTCCAGCTTCGCCCACATCACCGTCGGATGCACACGGCGATAAAACGTGCCTTGCGCGAAGCCGCAGTCCGTGCCCGCAATGATATTCTCGCGCCCCAGCACATTCGCAAAGCGCATGATGCGTTCTGCCACCAGCTCCGGATGCTCTACCACATTGGTGACATGGCTGATGACCCCCGGGATCAGCACCTTGCCTTCCGGCAGTTTGGCGCTCTTCCATACCTGCCACTCGTGCTCGTGACGCGGGTTCGCTGACTCGATGACGTAGGCACCTGCCCGCACCTTGAGGATGAGATCAACGATCTCCTTGAGCGGCACGTCGCTCGAATGAGGGCCGGGCCAGCTGCCCCAACACACGTGATAGCGCACGCGGTCCTCGGGAATGCCGGCCAGTGCGTGATTGAGCGACTCGATGAATTTTGCAAGCCAGCGCCGGTAATCCTGGATAGTCCCCGGCGGGACCATGCGATCATAGGTCGTCGCGGCGCGGGCATCGTCGATCTGAAGAATAAGTCCCGCGTCCACGATTGTCTTGTATTCCGTGCGCATCGCCGCCGTGATTGCATGCATCCAATCGTTTTCGTTGGTGTAATATTCGTCTTTTCGTTCCGGCAGCACGCTTGCCGGCGCGACCACGGGCAGAAAACCTTCCTCGGCATCGGCCGCGGCGAGCGCCGCCTTGAAATTCTCGATGTCGCGGGCAAGCTCCTTCTGCCCGGTATAGGTGACTGGTCCAATGCAAACGACGGTTTCCGGATTGGCCGGAGGATCGCGCGCGTCAAGCTCGGCATAGAATTCGGGGAAGCGGCTGCGGTCGAGGCCGAGATCGCCGGCGCGGCCGCCTGGGCCGGGCGGGTTTGGCCGCAACTCAAACCCGCTCATGCGCTCGACGACATACTGGTTCCAACTGATCGATTTTCCGTATTCCCCGTCGCTCACCGCGTCGACACCCACCTGCACCTGCCGGCGCACTACCTCGGCAACCGAATCTCTCAAGCAGGCTTCGTAGGCCGCGTGATCGTAGGTTTTGTGCGCCTGCTTGGCGCGCATGATCTCTTGCAGCGCCGCCGGACGAATGAGACTGCCGACATGGGTGGTGAGGATGCGGTCACGGCTCGTTCGCATGGTTCACTCTCCAACTTGCTGCGCGGATTGACAAGCCGCTAGGATCAACCGGAATGACGGACGCCAGCGCCGCGCTGCCCGAACACTTTCGCGACGTCGAGCACCTGGAAGAGGTGATGACGGCACCATCACCGCTGCTGGCACGCGAATTCGCCGAACTCGCGGGCGATCTCATCATCCTGGGCGTGGCCGGAAAGATCGGGCCTACGCTCGCGCGGCTCGCCAAGCGCGCGGCACCAGGCAGGCGCGTCGTTGGTGTGGCGCGCTTCAGCGAGCAAGGAGTGCGCGAACAGCTCGCCGCCTGCGGGGTCGAATGCCTCACCGCCGATCTCCTCGACCGCAAGGCGGTAGAGGCGCTGCCCAAGCTTCCCAATGTGATCTTCATGGCGGGCCGCAAGTTCGGCTCCTCCGGGCACGAGGACCTCACGTGGGCGATGAATGCCTATGTGCCTGCGCTCGCGGCGCAAGCCTTTGCAGGCTCGCGCATTGTCGCTTATTCGACTGGATGCGTGTACCCTTACGTCAACGTGGGGCATGGCGGCGCAACCGAAGCAACGCCGGCAACACCACCGCCGGGCGCCTATGCGAATTCCTGCGCCGCCCGCGAGGCGATCTTCCACTATTTCTCGCGCACGCACGGCACGCACGGCCGCATCATTCGTCTCAATTATGCAATCGACATGCGCTACGGCGTGCTCCACGATATCGCCACGCGCGTGCTCGCGGGCGAAGCCATCGATCTTACGACCGGCCATGTCAACGTGATCTGGCAGGGCGATGCCAATGCGATGGTGTTGCGCGCGCTCGCGCGCTGCACGGCACCAACGAGCCCGCTCAATGTCAGCGGGCCGGAGACCATCAGCGTGCGCTGGCTCGCCCACGCTTTCGGCGAACGTCTGGACAGAAAACCGGTTTTCACCGGAACCGAAGCGGCCGAATGCTGGCTCGTGAATACGGCCGAGGCGACGCGGCTGTTCGGGTATCCCAGCGTGCCACTCATGCGCATGATCGACTGGACAGCCGATTGGGTGGCGCGAAGAATGCCGAGTCTCGGCAAGGACACCCATTATGATGTCCGCGATGGACATTTCTGAGCTCGAAATTTCGGTCAAAGCCTCACTCTCTTCGCCGGAGCTCGCGGACGCGGGCGTGCTCGTCGCCGAGGCAAACTGGAACCAGACCGCGGATGATTGGAAAGTGTTTGTCGAGCGCGGGCGCGTCTATGCCGCCCACGCGCCCGATGGCCGCATCGTAGCGACCACCGCGACCTTGCCTTACGGGGACCGCTTCGCATGGATCAGCATGGTTCTGGTCGCTTCCGCCTGGCGCCGCCGCGGATTAGCAACACGCTTGATGCGCCGCGCCACCGACGACCTTGCAGCCGCGCGGCTCGTGCCTGTTCTCGATGCGACCCCGGACGGACACGCAATCTATCGCAATCTCGGTTATCAGGACTGCTGGGGGTTTTATCGCCTCAAGCGACAGCAACCGCGTGGCACCGCGATGCCCGCAAGTGCAAGCATAACCGTCGGGTCAATCAGGCCTGCGGATTGGGCCGCCGTGTGCGAGTTCGATGCAGCCGCCTTCGGGGCGGATCGCCGCGGCGTGCTGTCGGGCTTGCGCGGGCGTCTGCCGGAGGCCGAGCTGATTGCGCAATCCGAAGGACGCATTGTCGGCTTCAGTCTGGGCCGCAACGGGCGCATTGCCTCCCATATCGGGCCTCTCGTTGCGGAGAGTGACAGCGTCGCTTGCGCCATTCTCTCGCACGCGCTCGAGGCCACCGACGGCCCAGTGTTCATTGATCTTGCGGATGCCAAGTCCGCCGTCCGGTTGTTTCTGGAAGAGCGGGGCTTTGCCGGGGTGCGTCCCTTTACCCGGATGATTCATGGCAGCTCGAAGCGCTTCGATGATCCCGCGCGTACCTTTGCGGTGATCGGCCCGGAATTCGGATAGTGCATGTAGCCCGCGTTGAGCGAAGCGAAACGCGGGAATGGTTCTCCCGGATTTCGTGGAGCCTGTCATCGGGCGGCGCTTCGCGCCGACCCGGTGGCTCAATCCGGGCTACGGCATCTCCGTCATGACAATCTCTGTGCAGCCTCTCCCGCGAGACGCCGCGTGGGTTTCATGCGCTGCACGGTGTCACCGGCGAGATGACTCCAGATCATGGCATCGCGCACGAGCTTGTCCGCCCGCGCATCCAGGACGCCGGCGCCAGCATGCAGTTCCAGATTGATCTCGGTGACCTCCTGGATGACGTCGGTCGAGAAGTTCATGCACAATCCCGCATTGGCCGAGCTCACCTTGTGATCATGCTCCCACGCAATCCGCATTACGTATGAGCGCAGTGCTTCCGTGAGGCAGTACATGCGGTTGAGCTTGAGCTGCACCAATTGCTGATCGAACAACAGGCGTCCGCCCTGTTGCTGCGTCCGCGCGAGAGTGATCGACATGCCGCAGGCATCGTCGCATACGCCCAGCGCGTTGGCAGCGAGCTCGAGATCCCCGAACAGATCGCCTCCCGTCCTGTCGCCAGCCTGGGCGGTTTTCAGGTCGGAACCGTTCACCGGCCCGACGACATTGGCGTGCGGGACGCGAGCATTCTCGAAGATCATTTCGGCATTCTGATAGAAGCGCCAGCCACTCTTGTTGAAAACCTTGCCGATGCGAAAGCCCGGCGTGTCGCGCGGGACCAGAAACATGGTGGTGCCTTGCCTCAAGGGCACATGCGGATCCGTGCGCGCGTCAATGAAAAAGAGTTTCCCCACGCTGCCATTCGCGATGAAACATTTCTCGCCGTTGAGGGTCCATTCATCGCCATTGCGTTCGGCGCGAAGCTTCAACCCGGCCTTGGGATCATCGGGCGGCAGCCGATTGTCGGAGCCGGCACCCGGCTCGGTGATTCCTTTTCCGAGCAGGAAGGTATCGTCTTCGAGAAAGGGAGTGAGAAAGCGGCGCTTCTGCTCGTCCGTGCAGGTCGCGGCAATGAGATGGCTCCATTTCCAGCACTGGCTGAATGTTTTCGAGATCGCGCTGTCAGCCCGGGCGAGCTCCGACATAACCAACGCCTGGGTCACGAAATCGGTACCGTGTCCACCCCATTCCTTCGGGACTGCGAGCGTGCGCAAGCCAAGCTTCGAGCCCTTCTTGATGATGTCCCAGTCGAAGGTCTCGCGCGCATCGGCAATGGCATCGCGCGCAAGGGAGATCGGGCGAATCTCCTCCTCGGCAAATTTGCGCGCGGTCATTTGCCACGCGCGTTGCTCATTGCTCAGCGTGAAATCCATGGCGCGTTCCTCGTTTCACTCGGCGGCCAGTACGGCGCAAGCGTCTGCGCGGCGATGGCCGGCGATGGCTTCCGCGATGCGCAGCCTGGTATCGGTGTTGGCCTCGCCGGAATGGAGGCAGATGAGCGCGTCATGCACGTATTTCGCCAGCGGCATGTCCCGCATTACCCCCATGGCGCCGAAGCATTCCGCCGCGTCCTTGGTCGCGTGATAGATCGCCTCCGACGCAAACACCTTGGCGATGCTTGCCAGCGGCAGATCGGGCAGGCTGCGATCGGCGAAAGCTTCCGGATGGTCCGATGCCCAGGCGGCCTGCCAGATGATGCTGCGCGCCGTTGCAAGCCGCGCCGCGACATCGGCGAGCTTGGCGCCGATCGCCTGGTGCTCGATGATAGGGCGTCCGCCTTGGACGCGCATTTGGGCATAGTCGAGCGCCGCCTCATAGGCTGCGCGCCCAATGCCCAGTTGGACCGCCAGTTGCTGCGGGATCTGGCGCGCAATTTCGCGGCCGAGCTTGCTTTGCCCTTCCGGCTCGAGAAGATTTTCCGCCGGCACATGGCAGTCCTTGAAAATGATCTGCCCGCAAGCGCCGTGCCGCCGGCGCGTAGCGGGACCACTCTCATTCACTGTCAAGCCCGGCGTATCACGCGGCACGAGCATCGCGCTCGTGCCGCCGGTCGCCGTTGCCGCCGCAACGACGAAAAGCTGGGCAAAAGACGCATTCACCACTTCATGTTTGAGCCCATTGATGATCCACCCTTCGCCAGCGCGGATGGCCATGGTGGTGAAAGCTGGGTCGTTCTGGCCAGGCTGGTGATAGTGACTACCCAGCGAGCCGTCGCGGCCGGGCTCCTCGCGAGCGAGCGCGATGTGACAGCGCTCGTCGGCCAGAAATGGGGGAAGAAGGCGCTCGCGCTGCCCTGGCGTCATCAGGCGATCAAACAGAATATGGGCAAGGGTCCAGGTCTCGCCCAGCACAGCCGCAATAGCGGGATCGCCGGCAGCGAGCTCTTCACTGACAATGCAGGAAGTGAGGCTGTCTGCCCCTGCCCCACCCGCAACTTCAGAGAGCGCGACCGCGCGCAGGCCGAGTTGCGAAGCCTCGTCGAGCACATCAACGAGCAGCGGTTGCTCCGCTGCCTCAAGGCGCTCGGGCCTGAGCGCGGCCGGCTTGATCTTGCGCGCGACGAACTCGCGCACCGTGTCGCGGATTTCCAGCTGCTCGGGGGTAAGGCGCAGATTATACATTGAC
>CATPCO010000636.1 GCA_955652925.1 uncultured Xanthobacteraceae bacterium
TATGGCCAGGATGCCGGCGAGCACCCCAGGTCCCACGATGGTGACCAGCATCAACGCCCAGATCAAGGAATTGATGGAGCGTGACGACACGATGATAAAAAGGGCGAGCGGCCGCGCCAGGATCGCACTCGGCGTCGTATTGCGCGCGGCGCAATATGCGACCGGGATCGCTACGAGGACGCCGATTGCAGTGCCGAGCGTGGCGATGTTGACCGTCTCCCAAAGTGGCCGCCAGAGCTTTGCCATGAAGCTCCAGTCGGGCGGCACCATGCGGGCCGCGAGGTCAGCGGCTTGCGCCGGCGCATCCAGCACAAACGGCCAGATTGTCTTCTCGGAGATGAGTTGCCAGCACGCAAGGAAGATCGAGGCACCGGCGAGCCACGCCGCCCAGATCGCGATTTGCGCGAGCGGGGTGCGGCGTCGCCAGACTTTTGCGTCACCTTCAATGCCAATCGCCATTATCTTACCCACTCGCGCAAGTAGCCGGAGCAATACTCTGCCAGCATGACGAGCCCGATAATGATGAGCAGGATGGCAGCGGCGGAATCGAACTCGTAGCGCTCGAACGAGGTGTTGAGGGTCGCGCCGATGCCGCCAGCGCCCACGATTCCAAGCACTGCCGACTCGCGGAAGTTGATGTCCAGGCGATAAAGTCCAAGTCCGATCATGCGCGGCATGACCTGCGGCTGAACCCCGAAATTGATCCATTGCAGGAAGCCCGCCCCAGTCGCGCGTACGGCCTCCGCCTGCGCAGGATGCATGTCTTCGATATCCTCAGCGAGGAGCTTTCCGTAAAAGCCGATGGTCGCGAAGGCGAGCGTGATAAACCCGGCGAATGGGCCGAAGCCGAACAGCTTTACAAAAAAGATGGCGAGAATGACCTCCTGGAAGCTGCGCGACAGGGCCAGGAAAGCACGGCACAAGTAGTAGACCGGTGCTGGGGCGATGTTCCTGGCGGCTCCGATTCCAACCGGGATCGAGATGGCGATACCCACAACGGTGGAGACCACGGTCATCCAGATGCTTTCCGCAATACCCTCCACAATCTCTCCCCAGCGACTCGTAAAATCGGGCGGGAAGAACGCGGCAATGAACCGCGCGCCGCGCGGCAGGCCTTCCCAGACCCGCGCCCAGTTCACCTCCGTCGTGCCGAACGCGAGCCCGAGATAGATCACGCCGCCCAAGCCCAGCAGCCACCGTAGCCACGCCCGTTTGATGAGCGGCGGCGGCCGCCAGCGGCGCGATACGGTGGCTGCGGCTGTCATGCTCACCCTATGATATGATGCCCACAGGCGATGCGACGCAGCTATGTCAGCCCGGCCATGCGGTCGCGGTCGGGTTGCGGCGGCTGGAGCGCGACGGCATGAACTGGCGCGCCTTCATCCACGTCCTCCTCCACCTCGCGTATGTTGGCTGACCAGTCCTCTTCGCCGTAGATCCGGGTGAGCACCTCAGCGGTTAGCCCAGCCGGTGGCCCGTCATAGACGACCTCACCGAGGCGCAGGCCCACGATCCGTTCCGCGAAGCTCTGCGCCAGCATGACGTCGTGGATGTTGATGATGACCGAGAGCGGTTTGCGTTCTGCGCACAATTCCTTCATCAGCCGCATGATCTGTCGCGAAGTCCTGGGGTCGAGCGAGGCCGTCGGCTCGTCCACCAGCAAAAGCTCCGGCGCCTGGATCAACGCCCGGCATATGCCGACGCGCTGTCGCTGTCCCCCGGAAAGCTCATCGGCGCGCTTGTCCGCCATCTGGTCGAGACCGACGCGGGCAAGCAAGCGGAACGCCTCGTCGATGTCGGCTTGCGGAAAGCGCCGGAACCAACTCTGCCAGAAACCGACATAGCCGAGCCGTCCACTGAGCACGTTCTCCATGACGGTGAGCCGCTCGACCAGGGCGTATTCCTGAAAAATCATGCCGAGTCGGCGGCGGGCACGCCGCAACCCGCTGCGGCCGAGAGTAGTGATCTCAGTGTTGTTGAGAGAAATCGTCCCGGCGGTCGGTTCGACCAGCCGGTTGACGCAGCGGATGAGCGTCGATTTCCCTGCCCCTGAGGGCCCGATGAGCGCCATCACCTGGGAGTCGGGGATTTCGAGGCTCACTCCCTGCAGCGCCACCTCGCCCGTCCGGTAGCGCTTCGTCAATCCCCTGATCCGAAGCATGTTCGAATGGCCCGGTCGTCTTGCCGGGTTGCTCGCTCACTAGAACGGGCGCTGCTGCCCCAATGAGGTGTGCGCCCGTTCAGCTCTTAGCCCAGCATCACTTGCAAGTGTATTTCACTCCTGTGGCGGTGTCGATCTTGCGGATGACGCTCCAGTCCTTCTGATAGGTAATTGGCAGGAACCGGTCCTCGTTCTTGAACTCGGCTTTCAGCGCGGAGCCTTCCCACGGATACGTGAAGAACGCATCCTTGGTCTGGTCGATCAACTTCGGATCGAGATTATAGGCATAGCCGTAACCCGTGGTCGGAAAAGTCTCCGATTTGTAGATCGAGCGGATCTTGGAGCGATCGACCACTTTGCGTTCGAACATTCGGAACATCACCTCGTTCGCAATCGCAGCCGCATCGTAATCCTTGTTGGCGACCCCAATGACCGAATTGTCGTGCTTGCCCGAGAAGACAGGCGTGAAGTCACGGTCGGCCACGAGATTGAATTCAGCTGCGAGAATGGCCGATGGCGCCTTGAACCCTGAGTTGGAGGTCGGCGAGGTGAAAGCGACCTTTTTACCCTTGAGGTCCGCCGGCGTTTTGATTGCACTATCGGCGGGCACGATGATTTCCATTTCGTAGCCGAACTGACCGTTCTGGGTTCCCATGATAGCGAAAGGCACGAAGCCCGCGCAGTTTACCGCAATCGGAACGGAGCCGGTGTTGAAGCCAGCCACATGCAGCCGGCCGGAACGCATTGCTTCGATTTGTGCCGCGTTGGACTGAACCGGGAAGAATACAACCTTCTTGGACGTCGTCTTCTCCATGTGTTTGATGAAGCCGTCCCACGCCCTAGCGTACACGGCCGGATCTTCGACCGGCGTATACGCGAAGATCAGCGTGGAAGGATTGGCAAATTGTTTGGGGTCCGTCGGCGCGTCGGCGACAAGGTCTCCGTTGCGGTCGCAATAGGCCTTGTCCAGCTCCCCTCGGGGACAGTCCTGGGCGAGTGCCGCCCCAAGCGGGCTGATGGCGAAAATCACAAGTGCGACGAGCCAGGCAGCAATTGCATTCATCGACGATAACATATCGGTTCTCCCACCCAGAGCCATAATGTTTCTTACGCAGACGCCAGTTTTTACCATGAACACGTCAAATCAATGGATTTCCGGCTCCGGAATGCCTTCGGCGCCTTCGAGGAAGTCAAAATCACAACCGTCATTGGCCTGACGAGTGTGCTGAGCAAACAAGCGGTAGTAGCCGCGCGGGTAATTTCGTGGCGGCGCCTTATAGGCTTTGATGCGTTGCGCGATCTCCGCATCGCTCAACTCGAGGTGGATCGAGCGCTTGGATACGTCAACGCTGACGCGATCGCCGTTGCGCACCGCGGCGAGCGGGCCGCCGATCTGTGCTTCCGGCGCGA
>CATPCO010000637.1 GCA_955652925.1 uncultured Xanthobacteraceae bacterium
CGCGGCCGGGACCATCCTCTTCATTGTCGCGGTTGCGGCGGCCGCCGGCCTGCTGTGGCACTATTCGAAGTCGCTCCCGGACTACTCCCAGCTGCAGGACTATGAGCCCGCGGTCATGACGCGGGTGCACGCCTCGGACGGTTCGCTGCTGGCGGAGTACGCGCGCGAGCGGCGTCTCTATGTTCCCATCCAGGCAATTCCCAAGCTCGTCATCAATGCATTCATCGCCGCCGAGGACAAGAACTTTTACGAGCACGGCGGGATCGATTTCTCCGGCATCGCGCGCGCGACCATGCTCTACATCCAGCAATACGGCAGCGGCCGCCGGCCCCAGGGAGCGTCCACCATCACCCAGCAGGTGGCAAAGAATTTTCTGCTCACCAACGAAGTTTCCTTCGCGCGCAAGATCAAGGAAGCGCTGTTGTCGATGAAAATCGAGCGCGCCTTCTCGAAGGAAAAGATTCTCGAGCTCTACCTCAACGAAATCTATCTCGGCATGGGCGCTTATGGGGTGGCAGCCGCTTCGCTGCTTTATTTCGACAAGTCGGTCCACGAATTGACGGTTGCCGAAGCCGCCTATCTCGCGGCGCTGCCCAAGGCCCCGAACAACTATCATCCCTTCCGGCAGCGCGAGCGCGCATTGGAACGGCGCAACTACGTGATCGAGCGGATGGTCGAAGACCGTTACATCACGGCTCAGGACGCGGAAAAGGCGAGAAAGGATCCGCTCAAGGTCACCCAGCGTCCGACCGGCGCTCACATCTTTGCCGCGGAATATTTCGCCGAGGAGGTCCGCCGGTACATCGCCGAGAACTACACCGAGAAGAAGCTTTATGAAGGCGGGCTCTCGGTGCGCACCACGCTCGATCCCAAGATGCAGGTCTTGGCGCGTAATGTCCTGGTCGATGGCTTCGTGCGCTTCGATGAGCAGCAGGGCTATCGCGGACCGGTGGGCAAGGTCGATCTTGCCGGTGACTGGGGAGCAAAGCTGGCCGAGGTCAAGGCGCTTTCGGACGTGGCGCCATGGCGCCTTGCCGTGGTGCTGGAAACGGGTGATGCCTCGGCGCGGATTGGCTTCCAGCCGCCGCGCGAGCCGAGCGGAGCGTTATCTAAAACGCGCGCGACCGCGACCGTTCCGCTCGAAGGCGTGAAATGGGCAAAGCCGACGAGCGGTCCGTATAAGGGCAAGGTCCCCGCCAAGGTCTCACAGGTTCTGGAGCCCGGCGACATCATCTATGTCGAGCCCATTGCCGGAAAGGACGATCAGTTCCGATTGCATCAGATACCGGAGGTCTCGGGCGCCATGGTCGTCATGGAGCCGCAGACCGGTCGCGTGCTGGCCATGGCCGGCGGCTTCTCCTACGACCAGAGCCAGTTCAATCGCGCGACGCAGGCGCTCCGTCAGCCTGGCTCGTCCTTCAAGCCCCTGGTTTATGCCGCCGCGCTCGACAACGGCTACACGCCTTCGACAGTCGTGCTCGATGCTCCGATCGAGATCGACACGGGGACCGGCATCTGGGCGCCGGAAAACTATACGCGCAAGTATTACGGGCCATCGACGTTGCGCTTCGGGATCGAGCAATCTCGCAACGTCATGACGGTGCGTCTTGCGCAGGATATCGGCATGCCGCTGATTGCCGAGTACGCAAAACGGTTCGGGGTCTACGACAGTATGCCAGCCTATCTCTCGTTCGCGCTGGGCGCCGGTGAGACGACGCTGCTGCGCATGGTGGGCGCCTACGCCATGTTCGACAACGGCGGCAGGAAGGTCCAGCCTACTCTCATCGATCGCATCCAGGACCGTTATGGCCACACGATCTACAAACATGACGCGCGGGAGTGTCAGGGTTGCGACGCGGCGAAATGGGCCAAGCAGGATGAGCCGGTTCTGCTCGACAAACGCGAGCGCGTGCTTGATCCCATGACCGCCTACCAGATTACATCCATGATGGAAGGTGTCGTGCAGCGCGGCACCGCGACCGTGGTCAAGGAAGTGGGCAAACCGATCGCGGGCAAGACCGGGACCACCAACGACGAGAAGGATGCCTGGTTCATCGGATTCTCGCCTGACCTCGTGGTCGGGGTTTATCTTGGCTACGACAAGCCGCGCCATCTTGGGAATACGGCGACGGGCGGCGTGCTCGTCGCTCCGATCGTTCGAGATTTCATGAAGGTTGCGCTCGCGGACAAGCCGGCATTGCCGTTCCGGGTGCCAGCCGGAATCAAGCTCATCCGCATCGATCCCAAGACCGGAATGCGCGCGGGTCCCGGCGACCAGCGCGTCATTCTGGAGGCGTTCAAGCCCGGCACCGCGCCACCCGACAATTATTCCGTCATTGGCGTGAGTGACGCCGAGGGCCGGATGCTGGTGTCGCCCGAAGCCGACCGCGCCGTGCGCACCGGGACGGGCGGGTTGTATTAACGTCACGCTACCCGCTATCTCGGCGTGTACAAACCAAACAAATACGGCACGAGGTACACGAGCCACGGCAAGAACGCGATCACGGCTGCAACGGCGGTCATGGTCGCGAGATAGGGCAGCAGATACCGGCTCGTCTCGCCAAGCGTTGCCCCGGACAAGCCGAGCACGATGTAAAGGCCGACACCGACTGGCGGCAGGAACAGCGACACGCCCATTACCGTTGTCATGACGATCCCGTAATGGACGAGGTCTACGCCGAGCTGCTGCGCGATAGGCACGAAGACCGGCATGATCATCAGCATGCCGGGCAATCCGTCGAGCAGCGCGAATAGAGGCAGAAACACCAGGATCGACAGCATCATGAACAGGGGTTTGCCGGCGCCGCTTGCCGCGATGGCGGCCGCGAGCGCGGCCGGCACGCCGCTCACCGTCATCAGCCAGGCGAAAATATTTGCACTGCCGATCAGCAGCATGACGACGCCAGACGTGACGCCGGTGCGAACAAAGGCGCGCAAGAGATAGCTGGGCGTGATCTCGCGATAGACCATCATGCCGATAATGATGGTGTAGATGACCGCGACCACGGCGGCTTCCGTCGGCGTGAATACGCCGCCGAGAATGCCGCCGAAAATGATGACAGGCAGCAGCAACGCCCAAAACGCGGCGAGGACTGCCTTGCCTCGTTCGCGCCAGGGCACACGCGGCTCGGATTTGACTCCGAGACGCAGGGCGTCGAAGCGCAAATGCAACATGAGGGCTGCGGTCATCACCAGAGCGGGAAGAAAGCCGGCGGCGAATAAGGTTGCGATCGAGGTATTTGTGATGCTGCCGTAGACCACCATGGTCAGGCAGGGCGGCACCAGGATGCCCATTCCCGCAGCGGCGGCCACGATGGCACCGGCATGGCCTGCGTTATAACCCTCGCGTTTCATGGCGGGGAGCATTACGGACCCGACGGCTGCCGCGTCGGCGTTGGTCGACCCCGATATGCCGGAAAAGAACAGCATTGCGACCAGCACCACGTTGCCGAGGCCGCCGCGGACATGGCCGACCAGGACGCGAGCGAGCGTCACCAGCCGGTGCGAGATGCCGCCGGTCTCCATCAGTTCGCCGGCGAGAATAAAAAACGGAATGGCGAGCAGCGAAAAATTGTCGATCGCGCCGAACGTGCGGCTTGCCACGATACGCAGCGGCGCGCCTTCGAGCAGCCACAAGCCGACGAGCGCCGCTGCCCCGAGCGCAAAGGCGATCGGCATGCCGGCAATCACGAAGGCGAGAAAAAGCGCGAGTGACGCCGTCACTTTGTGGGTGGGTTGAGGATGTGCATCCCCGGAGAGTGGATGACGTGGATCGCGAGATGAAACAACATGAGGCCGGCGCCGACGGGCAGCGCCAGGTAGGCCCATTCCATGCGCATGGGCAAGGTCATGGCGAATTGATTCGATGCGAGGACGGTTTCATCGATCCCGCTTTTCAACAGGACGAGCAGGAAGAAGGCGGTGACGATCGTCACCGCGGGTCCGAGCGCTGGGCGGACGGCGGGCATCCGGCGGAGCAGGAGGTCGAGACCGAAATGCCCGCCATTGCGGACTGCGAGCGCCGCCCCGATCATGGAAACCCATACGAACAGATAACGCGCCAGCTCCTCTGACCAGATCAGCGGATCGTTGAGCACGTAACGCGTGACCACCTGGGCGAAGGTGACCGCAGTCAACGATAAGACAAGCACGATGATCGCGCCGGCTTCGATCTTCGCGATGCAATCATCCAGGCTGAGCGCCGCTGCGCGCAGTCGGATCATTTCATCGCCTCGACAATGCGCTCGACGAGGTCCGGACCCAGGCGCTGGGCCAGCTCCTGGTAGGTCTGCTGACCGACCGCAATGAACGGGGCCAGATCCGGTTGCGTGATGGTTGCGCGGGCGGCGCGGATTTCGTCCATCGCCTTGGCGTTGCGCGCGGTGCGCTCCGCGATGACCGTCTTGCGACCTTCGAGCGACGCTCTCCTGATGATCTCCTTCAAATCATCGGGCAGGCGCTGCCAAAGCCGCTCGCTTAGAAACAGTGTGTTGGCCAACATCATATGCTGCGTGATCGCGATGTGGGGGGCGACTTCGATGTGCTTGGTCGTGATGTATGTCACGGAATCGTTCTCGGCGCCGTCAATCACGCCTTGCTGCAGAGCGGTGTAGATCTCGCCAAATGC
>CATPCO010000638.1 GCA_955652925.1 uncultured Xanthobacteraceae bacterium
GCGCGCCTCTGCCCGCGCCGCCGGGTTGCCACTTAGTCTGCGCGGGCCCCGCCCTGCGGGATTGGCAGCGTATAACGCGGTCAGCGAACAGTTGCACGCGCGCGCGAGTGCAATCGCCAGCTCGGCTGCGCGCCGAGACACCTCGTTTCCCGTAACCGGGACGAGAATACTCGATGCTGGCGCAAGGTGTTCAGGGCGTAGATTGTGGCCGGCAACAAGGGCCACCGGCCCCCCGAACGCAGACACGATCGGCGCAAGATCGCTCTGAAATTCGCCGGAATTGGTCCTGGTGTTCGCGATCCCCACGAAGAGGAGATCGTAACCTTTTTTCGCCTCGCTCGCGACGGCCAGTTCGCGCGGCCTTTCGAGCGTACGCACCAGGACTTCAACCGGAGACAAGGGGACTTCCTCATTTTCGGCTTTTCTGGTCGCTTGGGCAGCTGCTTTGAGGACTCCAGCGCTTTGCGTGTCGGGCTGTTCATGCTCAGCTTTCACCTTTTCCGGGCGCGGTGATCTTTGCGTGACACCCAGCGGCAATACCGTCGTCGCGATCTCGCGCGGGCCTGCAATCAGCCCTGCCAGCTGGGCGGCGAATCTGCCGTTGGGACTTTGGTCGACTGCGAGCAACAGTCGCTCGATATTCGGGATGAACTGCTTGGCCTCGGATTCCTCCCGCTCAAGCCGTTCCTTTTCCGCTTTGCTCATCGGCACGCGCGCCAGCGCCCAGCGCAGCATCGGCGGCATCGCCAATGTCGTGATGAGCGCCATGGCAACGATGACCGTGTAAAGGTTTTGACTCAGCGCTCCCATCGAGAGTCCGATACTGGCGATAATCACCTCGGTCGATCCGCGGGCGTTCATACCGCAGCCGAGCGCAAGCGCCTCCCGCCGGGTGAGACCACCGATCTCAGCACCGATAAAAGCGCCGGTGAACTTCCCGAAGCTTGCAACCGCGACAACGCCGACCGTCATAAGCGCGAGAGTGGGATCTGCCAGAACCGTCAAATCCGCTGATAGACCTGCGATGCCGAAAAACACCGGCATGAAGAACGCAAGGATCAGGCCGCGCAGTTGCTCGTCGATGTGCCTGCTCAGAATAGGGGATTGGCCGACCAGCACCCCGGCAACGAAAGCGCCAAGCACGGTGTGAACGCCGATGAAATGCGTTGTAAGCGCCAGCAGTCCCATGATCACCAGAATCGTGGTGACCACGGGAAAGTCGCTTTCGAAATGATCGTTTGCCCATCGGATCAGCAAGAACACGACCCGGCGTCCAATGGTGAAGCTTGCGAGCAAAAAAATGGCAGCCCCAACGACACTTTTGGCGACGCTCGCGGGGTTGATCGTTCCTGCCTCGGCAAGGCCAAAGATGACAGCGATGATCACCCATCCGATTGAGTCCTCGCAGATGGCCGAGGCGACAATGATCTGTCCAAGGTTGCGCCGCGCAAATCCCATCTCGCGCACGATCGCTGCTACGATCTTTATGGATGAAATCGAGAGCGCCGTGCCGAGAAACAGCGATGTAAGAAGACGCTGGCCGGCATTGGGAAGCACCGATTCCGGCAGAAACTGTCCAAGCGCAAAACCGCAGACGAACGGCACCGTCACGCCGGTCAGCGAGACACTCAATGCTGCCCGGGCTACCCTTCTAACCAGCTTGAGGTCCGTTTCCATTCCCGTCAGCAGCAGCAGCAGGAGAATGCCGAACTGCGCGATACCATCAAGCATGGCCTTCTGCTCAGGAAGGCGCGGAAAGATCCCCTGTTGCAAATCGGGCCACAGCAGGCCCAATGCGGATGGGCCAAGCAAAATGCCGCCCAGCAGCATTCCCATGACCGAGGGTTGACCGATACGGCTCATGGCTTCGCCGAGAAGCCGCCCGACGAGCATCAGCAGCACGAGTTGTCCGAGGAAGACGACCTCGAAGGACCCGCCCTTGGTCTCCGCGGCCAAGGCAGCAGTGGTTAGCACAGCGGTAATGAGAACGGCGGCCGCAATGCTGCCGGCGCTGAAAAGAGCTCCTTGCCCACGACGCGGTGTGACGTTGGCGCAGGCAGCAGGCTTCATGGCTTCACCAGCCCAACGCTAATCCTTCCCGACCCGCAATCGTTCCCGCATTGCCCGCCGGCCGGACAAGTTTGAGCGATTGAATGGATAGTTCTATCCGAAAAGCGGGAGTGGCCTGAATCTTGCCACCCATGCAATCTGCGAATCACCCCATCCGGCGCTATTCGGCAGCCTCGACAAGCAGCCGAGGCGCCAGGACGCTCGTTTTTAGAAAATCGGAAAGCGCGTCCACCTCCTCCGGCCGAAGCGGGCTGTACGGCGGATACGGCGCACCCGCCGGAACCCCGATGAGGTTCATCGCTGCCTTCATGACCGGCGCCAGCCCGCGGTGCATCCATTTGGAGGGGAAGAGGGCAAATTGCAGCTGCAACTGCGCGGCGCCCGCGTAGTCGCCATCCGCAAAAGCATCGATGATGTGGCGCGCGATCTCGGCAGCAGGCGGTGGCATGGTCGCGCCCGAACCGCCAAGCAGAAGGGTGATGAGCAGCATCTGCATGGTCGTAAAGTATCGCGCAAGTCCCGTGCGATCGATTTCGACAATCAAGCGAGAGACGCGCGCAAGGTCACGGGAGCTTTCTTTGATGAATTGAACCTGTGGCAGCTTCGCCAATGCAATCGTGTCCGGAATGGAGACGTCGGCACCCGGTCCGGGATTGAGATAGAGCGTGATAGGAAGCCGCGTCTCGCGCGCGACTGCCTCGAAAAAGGCAACGAGATCCTCCCTTGTCGGGGGACCGGCAAAAGGCCGCTGCGGAGCGAGCAGCTGAATTGCCGCGGCATCAAGATCATCGGCCAAGTGCGCGAGCTCGACCGCCACCTTCATCGCCGGATGGGACACGCCGACCATCACCGGGACCCTGCCGGCCACGAGCTCGACCGTGGCCCGGATCAGGGCTTTGCGCTCTTCGAGGCCGAGATATGCGTATTCCTGCGTTTCCACCCCGGCTGCGACGACCATGGTGGGGCGGCAAACATCGACGATGTAGTCGATTTGGTGGCGCAGCTTTGCCTCGTCCACCTTCAACTCAGAAGTAAAGGGTGTCAGCGGCGCGACGATGAGGCCCGGATTTTGCATTTCTCGCCTTCAACCTTCGACGAGTTTCCAACCGTCAGGCGTGAGCCGTTGCTGCGGCAGGAAACGTCCCTTGTAGCCCATCTTGCGCGAGCCCTGCACCCAATAGCCGAGATAGACGTAGGAAAGGCGCATCTGGCGAGCTCGCGCAATGTGATCCAGAATCATATACGTGCCGAGCGAGCGCGCGGCTTCATCCGAATGGAAGAAGGAGTAGACCATCGAGAGTCCATCGCTGAGCACGTCCGTCAATGCGACCGCGAGCAATGGGCCTGCGCTACGTCCGTTGCTGCTGCTGTCAGGCTCGCTGCGCCGATATTCGATCATGCGCGTCTCGACGTGGCTGTCTTCGACCATCATGGCGTAATCCAGCACAGTCATGTCCGCCATCCCGCCATCGCGGTGACGGGAATCAAGGTAAGAGCGAAATACCGCGTACTGCTCCGAAGTAGGCACCGCAGTTCGCATTTCGCCGATCAAATCGCCGTTGCGATCGAGGATGCGCCGCATGCTGCGGGTGGGACGAAAATCCGCCGCGACCACCCGGACTGAAACGCACGCACGACAGGTTTCGCACGCCGGCCGATAGGCAATCGATTGGCTGCGTCGAAATCCGCCGTGGGTGAGAAGGTCGTTCAATTCCCCGGCCCGCTCGCCGACAAGGTGGGTGAACACCTTGCGTTCTTCTTGACCTGGAAGGTAAGGGCAGGGCGAAGGAGCGGTGAGATAGAACTGGGGGGTGTTGCGTGAGTGCTGGGTCACGGCGGTCTCAACCCGGGCAGATGGAGCTGCCGGCGAATCCTAGAATCGCCCGCTCAGCCCGTTTCGTCAAATCCATTCCTGACATCAACGGTTCCAGGGCGGCTGGTGTAGCGCCTGTGCGCGCTTGTTGTTGTTTATCACGGTGGTACCGACCAGAATGTCGTGCAGCAGCCGTCTTCTATGATTGAAAAACGCGATCAGCAGGATGAACGGGGTCAGGAACGAGACCGTGAGCCAAAAGACGATTGCGTGCACCGCACCCAGGACGAAATAGGCCGGCGCCCCGTACCAGGTGCGCATTTCGATATCCATGATACGCATGCCAATGGTTGCGGAAGCCGGGCTACCGAAGGTAAAGCCATAATAAGCGATCCCCCAGAGCACAGCCGCGGGCGATAGCAGCCCGAACAGGGTCCAGCCCAATCCCAGCGTCAGGAGGCCAAATATGAAAATGAAGATCGCTGCGAACAGGACCGGGACCGTGATGATGGTGACGTCAATGAGGAATGCGATGCAACGCCGTGCAAGCACGCCTTCGAACAACTCCGGATTGACAATAGGGTCGTAGGCGTGCGGTTTGAGCTCGATTGAAACGCCGATTTTTCTGGGGCCGCTGTCGGTCATGGCCGATATCCTTGTTCTGGCGAATCGAGAGTAAATCGTGCTCGGCGAGGACGTACGCGTATTGTGATTGCGCACCCGCCCGCCGTCCCGCATGGGATTTGCCCCGGGATTATTGCTCGTCCCGCATGTCACGATTATGGATTGGGTAGCATCCCGCCCGAGAATATTCCATACCGGGCTGATGATGCGACGACGACGATGATGCGATCATGCCATGAACGTCACAATCGCCGATATCGAGAGGGCGCGACGCACCATCGCCGGGCAGGTGCTGCGCACCCCCATGCTGCCAGCCCCACGGCTTTCGGCACTCACCGGCGCTGAAATATTCGTCAAATACGAGAATCTGCAGGTCACCAACTCGTTCAAGGAACGCGGAGCGTTCAACAAGCTCGCTTCCTTGAGCGAGGCGCAGCGCTCGCATGGGGTGATCGCCATGTCTGCCGGCAACCATGCGCAGGCGGTTGCCTACCATGCGGCGCGTCTGGGGATTCCTGCCACCATCGTGATGCCGGTGACGACACCGTTCGTGAAGGTTGAGGCGACGCAGGCCCACGATGCCGAGGTCGTTCTCGACGGTGAGACGATCGTCGAGGCGCAAATGCGGGCCGAGGCATTGGCGCGCGAGCGCGAGCTCACTCCGGTCCATCCTTATGACGACCCCGAGGTGATCGCAGGCCAGGGCACGATCGCGCTCGAGATGCTCGAAGATGCGCCCGGCCTCGAGGTGCTGGCCATTCCGGTCGGCGGCGGAGGACTTATAGCAGGAAATGCAGTCGCGGCGCGCGCCGTGAAATCCTCAATCGAGATCATCGGAGCGGAAGCCGCGCTCTACCCCTCGTTCTGGAATGCGCTGGGCGGGGAGGATCGCCCATGCGGCGGACCAACCCTGGCGGAGGGGATTGCGGTGAAGAACGTTGGGGCGGCCGCTCTGCCGATTGTGCGCGACTTGGTATCGAAGATTGTGCTCGTTGACGAAGCGCATCTTGAACGCGCCGTCAACGCTTACCTGACATTGCAAAAGACCATGGCAGAAGGAGCAGGCGCCGCGGGATTGGCGGCAATGCTTGTCAAGCCCGACATGTTCCGCGGACGTAAGGTCGGACTGATTCTCTCCGGCGGCAATATCGATCCGCGCATTCTTGCCTCCATCATGGTGCGCGAGCTCGAGCGCGAGGATCGCATTGTCTCGTTTCGGCTGACCATTCCTGATCGTCCCGGCGTGCTTGGGCAGATCGCGACCCGCCTTGGTGAGCTCGGTGCCAACATTCTGGCCGTCGACCATCGCCGCCTTTTTCTTGATATCCCTGCCAAAGGCGCCAAGCTCGACGTGACCATGGAGACGCGCGACCAGGCGCATGGCGAGGAGATCTTTGAAGCCCTGGAGGCTGAAGGTTTCCACCCCGTGTGGATCGACACGGCGACCGCAATAGAGTAGCGCCGCTCGCGCATCATTTGGTGAAGAGGCCAGCGCCTTGCGCGAGAAGGAATTACGCATCGCCCTTGTCTGCTTCGGCGGGATCTCGCTTGCCGTCTACATGCACGGCATCAGCAAGGAGCTGCTCAAGCTGGTGCGTGCCTCCAGCACGCTGCACGCAGTCAAGGATCGCTCGCGGCGGCTGCAAGCCTCTTACCCAGAGCCGGATGAGGCGGAATACGACACCGAGGAAGTCTATTTTGACCTGCTTCGGGACATCGGCCGCGGCCTCGAATTACGCGTAATCGTTGATGTCATTGCAGGAGCCTCGGCGGGGGGCATTAACGGCGCAATGCTTGCGCGGGCGTTGAGCCACGACCTGCGCATGGGTTCGTTGCGCGACCTGTGGATTGAAAATGCCGACGTCAACGCCTTGCTCGCTTCCGAAGCGCGCGCGGGGACCTGGAGCAAGTGGTTCCTGCAGCCCTTGATCTGGGCCGCGGCCGCCACCGGATGGATTGCATCCATTCGGGACATGGAGGTACGGCGAAAGCTGTCGTTGTTCGTGCGCTCGCGCTGGTTCAAGCCGCCGCTGGATGGACGGGTCATGGCCGGCCTGATGTACGACGCGGTCACCTCCATGCGGCCGGCGCATGATCCACCAGCGTTTCTTCTTCCATCCGGCCAATCGCTCGATCTGCTTGTAACGGTGACCGACTATTACGGTCATCAACAGCTCGTGCAAATTCACGATCCGCCGCTCATTCACGAGCTGGAGCACCGGCAGGTTCTGCACTTTTGCTACCGGCGGCATGCGAACGGCGAGATTGAAAGCGACCTCGACCTGGACAACGCAGCCGGACTCGCTTTTGCCGCACGCGCAACGTCGTCCTTCCCAGGCGCCTTTCCGCCGGCTCGGATCGTCGAGATGGATGAAGTCGTGGCGCAAAGGAAAGCCGCCTGGCCACGCCGCGCCGAATTTATAAAGAACTGCTTTGCGGAGCACATTCGTGCAGGCATCGATCCGGCAACGGTGCCGTTCATTGACGGGTCCGTGCTCAATAACAGGCCATTCCAGGAAGCGATTGCAGCCATTCACGGACGCCCAGCATATCGTGAAGTTGATCGGCGGCTCATCTACATCGATCCCCATCCACCTGCCGCGGTTTTCAAAGCCACGCAGCGAATGCCAGGCTTCTTTGCCACTTTGCGAGGGGCACTGTCCGACATCCCGAGCTCACAGCCGGTCGCCGAGGACCTCGAACGTGTGCTGGATTTCAATGAGCAGGTGCGACGGCTGCGCGCGATCAATGACAGCGCACGGCCTCACATCAGCGAGCTGGTCGCAAGGGTTCTGAGCACGACGTTCGATCGCCGCTTTTCCAGCGAGGATCTGGGCACCTGGCGCGAGCGGATCAATTCGCGTGTAGCGATGGATGCGGGCTTTGCCTATCAGGCCTATGTCCGTCTCAAGCTCGCTTCGGTGCGCGCCTTCGGGGCCCAACTGATCGTCAAACTGCGCGGCATGCCCGCGCAATCGCCGTTAGCGCGTTTCGTGGCCGGCATCATCGATGCGTGGGCGCTGCGCAAAGGCATCGTCTACCGCGGCGCCGAGCGCGCAGTCCTTGAATTCGATTCCCGGGATTCTGCCCCATCCTGGGTGAGTTATCTTCTGGTTTTCGATCTGAAATACCGCGTGCGCCGGCTGCGTTTCATGATCGAAGGCCAAAACCGCCTCTATCAGCTGATCGGGCAGGAGGGTTTTGCGGGTTTCGATCCTTTGCTCGTCGATCGCCTCAAGCGTGAGTTCTACGATCGGCTCGACAAGCTCAGGCAGCGGGAGAGGGTGGAGTTTTATAGCACTGAGGTCCGGGCGCTGGTTGCTGACATCTTCCCTGCCGAACCTTCACCAGAGCAGGCAAAGGAGATCGAGCTCCAGGCCAACGCCTTCGTAGAGCGGCATGTGGAGAAGCTCGATATCCTGATTGCCCGGCTCGGACGAGAGATCGCGCTCGACTCCCATACCCGCGACCTTGATGATCTGCTTGCGTCGCTAAACCCGGCGCAATGGCACGGTGACGCACACCGCGAAGTTCTGGTCAACTATCTCGGTTTTCCGTTCTGGGACGTTCTGACCTTTCCGATCACGAGCGCACAGGAAATTGGTGAGCTTCGAGAGATCCTTATCGATCGCATCAGCCCGCAGGACGCCCGTACCTTGAAGGGATTCGATCGCGTCGAAGCCCTCAAAGGCATTGGGTTTGGCCATTTTGCCGCGTTTCTCTCGCGCAGCTACCGCGAGAACGATTATCTTCTCGGCCGTTTGCACGCCCTCGATCGCCTCATCGATATCGTGGCAGACACCGCGGGAGCGGAAATCAAGAAGCTCAAGATCGACCTTCTTGCCGTCAAGAAACACGGATTTCGTCGAATCCTCGACAGTGAGGAAAAACATCTCACCCAGAGCAAGGCGCTGATCACGGCGTTACGCCGGTGTATCGACAATATCAGCCAACCTTGACGTCGTTCCAGAATCCGAGTCGGTGGGCAACCTGTTTCATCGATGCGAGCGGGGCTTCATACGACCACGCTGCCCGTTCATGGCGGGCACCGTCGATCACAACGTCGTAGAACTGGACCCCATGTGGACAGGCCCGATCCGAGTCGGTCTTTTCGGCTTTTTGCAGCCATTCCATGCGCACAGCCGACCTGGGGAAATAGTGGTATCCGCCGGCTTCAACAATGTCATCGCTCTCGGCGATGACGCGATCGTCCAGACTTGCCTTCATGTTCGGTCCTCCACGAACGAATTTGTACGCAATGTAAGCAAGCAACCGGCCATATGCCATGAGCGGCCGGCATGGAGCGCGAACGCTTGGGCAGGCGCAGTGCTCGACCATGACCTCGCCAGACCCCGTCAAATGTGAGGTCAATGGAGCGTTAACTTCGCGCAGCTGCGCCCGAGAGGCGGTCGAATCTTGCCGAGTGTGGCAGTGCGGTCACAGCCAGGAGGCGGTTTCGAGTTTATTGATGCCGGGTTGATTTACTGGTGACTGGAGCGTGCTCCATGAGCTTCGGCCTTCTCTCGCCATCCCATCGTGTCCTCGTTGGCGCTCTCCTAGCCTCCTTCATCGCCGCCACGATCAGTTGTGATCACGCGCAGGCGCGCGCTCGAAATCACAAGAAGCACCACGCCAGCCATCGCGTGATTCACGGCCCGGATTATCGTCCGCCCTACGCCGCGATTGTAGTGGATGCCAATTCGGGCGAGGTCCTGCACGAGGCGAGCCCAGACGAGCCGCGTCATCCGGCCTCTCTCACCAAGATCATGACGCTTTATATGCTGTTCGAGCAGATCGATGCCGGGAAGCTCAAGCTCGACACGCCGCTGCACGTCTCGGCCGAGGCCGCCATGCAGCCACCCACCAAATTGGGCCTGAAATCCAATCAGATGCTGACGGTGGAAGACGCGATAAAGGGGATGGTGACCAGGTCCGCAAACGACGCCGCTCGGGTCGTCGGCGAAGCGATCGGCGGTACTGAACAGGAATTCGCAACACTTATGACCGAAAAGGCCAAGGCACTCGGCATGGCCAACACGACCTACGTCAATGCTTCCGGGTTGCCCGCGGACGAGCAGATCACCACGGCGCGCGATCAGGCGATTTTAGGCCGGTCAATTCAGGGTCGCTTTCCCGAGCTTTTCCGTTACTTTTCAACGCTGAACTTTCGCTATCATGGCGTGGACATACACAATCACAACAGCCTGCTCGGACACGTGAAGGGAGTCGACGGAATCAAGACCGGCTATACCGACGCCTCCGGTTACAACCTGGTGACCTCAGTTCGCCGCGAGGGCCGGCACATCGTTGCAGTGGTGCTGGGCGGCCGGTCGAATGCGGCGCGCGATACCCGCATGCGCGAACTGATCGAGGAGCACATTGGACGCGCCTCGACTGGGCGTACTGCGCCGGCAACCACGGAAGTTGCGCGCGAGGAAGGCGCGCCTGTTGCAATTGCGCCGGTCCCGGTCCCGGCGCCGCGGCCGCAAGCAACGCCTGGCGAGGCCGCTGAAAACGCCCTCGCGAGCGCGAAAACGGAACTGGTCGAAGATACCAAGCCTGTTGCAAATTCACGCGCCCGATCGGGGAGGTCGAGGCACGCGGCGAAGCAGAGTTCCGATGCTGCCCAGCGTGCCCGCGCCGGCACGACATTCAACGGGTTCAATTTCTTCTCGGTGCGATAACCAAACTCAGCGTTGTTTGATCATCTTGGCAGCGCGCGGGGCGAAATAGCTCAGAACGCCGCAGGCGCCCGCGCGCTTAAATGCGATCAGGCTTTCCATCATGGCCTTGTCGCCATCGAGCCAGCCGTGTCCGGCGGCCGCCATGATCATCGAATATTCGCCTGATACCTGGTAGGCGAAGGTTGGCATCTCAAACGCCTCGCGCACCCTTTGTATAATGTCGAGATAGGGCATGCCGGGCTTGACCATGACCATGTCGGCGCCTTCCAGGATGTCGAGCTCGACTTCGCGCAGCGCCTCGTCCGTGTTGCAAGGATCCATCTGGTAGGTGCGTTTATCGCCGGTCAGCGTGGCCGAGGAACCGACCGCATCACGGAAAGGACCGTAGAACGCGGACGCATATTTCGCGGCATAGGCCATAATTGATACGTCGACAAAACCGCTCTGATCGAGCGCGGCGCGGATTGCACCCACCCGCCCGTCCATCATGTCGGAGGGCGCGATGATGTCGCAGCCGGCCTGTGCTTCGACCAGCGCCTGCTTGGCCAGGACTGCAACCGTCTCGTCGTTGATGATCATGCCATCACGCAGCAGGCCGTCGTGGCCGTGGCTGGTATAGGGGTCGAGCGCCACGTCGCACAGGATCCCGATCTCTGGCACTTCCTTCTTGATGGCCCGTATAGCCCGGCACACCAGGCTGTCCGGATTAAGCGCTTCGCTGCCCTCCTCATCACGCAGCGCCGGATCCGTATAGGGAAACAGCGCGATGCATGGGATGGTGAGTTTCGCTCCACGCTCCGCATCACGCACGGCCTCGCCGATCGAAAGGCGCTCGACCCCCGGCATTGAGGGAACCGGCAGGCGCTTGTTTGATCCATCCACCAAGAACAGCGGCCAGATCAAATCGCCGGTATCGAAGGTGTTCTCCCGGACAAGACGGCGCGTCCACTCGGTCTTGCGGTTACGCCGCGGACGGCTGGCAAGCTCCAGGCGCGTGGTCGGCTTTCTCTCGACCGGAGCAATCCGCGCTTCAATGGGTCGGCCATATTTGATTGCCATGGGACGTCTCCATGATCGCCCGCGGCGGCGCTGCACTCAGGCAATACCGGATCGAGGCGCTATATTCCCGGACAAGTCGCATATATTCGAACTACGGTGTCAAGTCAGGGACACGATGATGGATTTCGAGCTTTCCGAAGAGCAAAGGGCCATTCAGGACACCGCGCGGGCGTTTGCCCGTGACGAGATGATGCCGTTTGCGCGGGAATGGGACGAAGAGGAATTCTTTCCCGTGGAGACGCTGCGCCGCGCGGCCGCGCTCGGTTTCGGCGGGATCTACGCCGGCGCCGACGTCGGCGGCTCCGCGCTTTCACGCCTCGACGCCGCACTCATTTTTGAGGAATTGGCCAAGGGCTGCACCTCAACCGCGGCCTATATTTCCATTCACAATATGGTGGTGTCGATGATCGACACCTATGGAAGCACCGAGCTGCGGCTGCGCTTTCTGCCCGATCTCTGCAGTATGGCCCGCCTCGCCAGCTACTGCTTGACGGAGCCCGACTCCGGTTCGGACGCCGCCAGCCTGAAGACGCGTGCCGCGCGCCAGCACGACCACTACGTCCTCGACGGCAGTAAGGCTTTCATCTCGGGCGCGGGCGCATCCCACGTTTATCTGGTGATGGCGAGAACAGGGGAGGGCGGGCCACGCGGAATCTCGTGTTTTCTGGTCGAGAACGGCACACCCGGCCTCTCGTTCGGCGCCCAGGAGAAAAAGCTCGGTTGGCACTCCCAGCCGACCGCAATGGTGCTGTTCGATCAATGCCGGGTGCCGGTCGGCAATCGCGTCGGAGCCGAAGGCCAGGGTTTCAAGATCGCCATGAGCGGTCTTGACGGCGGACGGCTCAACATCGCCGCCTGTTCGCTCGGGGGCGCGCAGTTTTGTCTCGAGCGCACCATCGCCTACATGAAAGAGAGGAAGCAATTCGGGACCAGGCTTGCCGATTTGCAGGCACTGGGCTTTCGCATCGCCGATTATGCGACCAACCTCGAAGCAGCACGCCTGATGCTCCATCGTGCGGCGGCGGCAGTCGACCGGCGCGAGCCCGCTGCCACGCGGCTTGCCGCCATGGCTAAACGGCTTGCCACCGATACGGGTTTCCATGTGGTGGACGGCTGTCTTCAGCTTCATGGCGGCTATGGCTATCTGCGCGATCATCCGATCGAGCGCGTGCTGCGCGATCTTCGCGTCCACCAGATTCTGGAAGGCACGAACGAGGTGATGCGATTGATCATCAGCAGGGATATATTGGGCAATTGAATCCAGTAAGGAGCGAATGATGATGGATGATCCCTCCGGGACCGCGCGGGAGCATCGGGCGGGAGCAGAGCTCGCTTGTATCGAAACAGCCGCACAAACATTCCTCGAGGAGGATACATTCCCGATCGACTGTCCCTATTCCTGGGACAGCATCATGCACCGAGAGTTGGCGTAGCCGACAAATCTGAATCCGCCTCCTGAGCCCGACGCTCATCGATGGCAGAGCCGGACATCTTGTTCGAGCGAAAGGGCGTGGCGGGCCAAGTCACGCTCAACCGGCCGCATGCGCTCAATGCCGTGTCCCACGCCATGGTGCGAGCGCTCGCGCAGCAACTTGGCGAATGGGAAACCGATCTCGCCGTTACGCGGGTGATCGTGACCGCGCGGGGAGGACGCGCGTTTTCGGCAGGGGGCGATCTGCGCGATCTCTATGATCTTGGCCGTGCCGGACGCTATGAGGAAGCACTCGGGTTTTTCCGCGATGAATACAGGCTCAACAGCCGCATCAAACATTACCGCAAGCCGTATGTTGCGTTGATCGACGGCATCGTCATGGGCGGGGGCGCCGGTATCTCCATTCACGGCTCGCATCGCGTAGCCGGCGAGAGGTTCGTGTTTGGCATGCCTGAAGTCGGCATTGGGTTCTTTCCGGATATTGGGGCTACCTGGTTCTTGCCCCGTCTGCCGGGGCGGCTCGGGGCTTATTGCGCCCTCACCGGAGAGCGGCTCAATGCTGCCGACGCCACCACCGCCGGCGTAGCGACGCACAGGGTTGCGTCAAGCCGCTTCCCCGAACTGATCGAAGCATTATGCGGGGACGTTCCGGTCGATGCCGTGCTCGGCGCATTTTCCGAACCATTAAGCAAGGCCGCCACCGCAGCCCAAATCGCCATCGACCGCCTGTTCAATCATGAACGGGTGGAGGACGTTCTGGCGGCGCTCGATGCCGAGGCGGCGGGAGCCGGAATGGATGCCGCCTTCGCCTCCAGGATGGCCGCCCTGATCCGCCTCAAGTCACCAACGAGCCTCAAGATCGCGTTGACGCAGATGCGCCGGGGACCTGCGCTCGACTTCAACGAGTGCATGCGCACCGAATTTCGAATAGTGTCGCGTGTCATGCGCGGACAAGATTTTTACGAGGGCGTAAGAGCCGTGATCATCGACAAGGATCAGGCGCCGCGCTGGAATCCCGCCACGCTCGAAGCGGTCGTTCCGGCACAGGTTGAGCAATACTTTGCGCCGCTCGCGAGCGAACTCGATCTGCCATGACTCAATTCGACGAGAGCCACCGCAATGAGCGGCGAACGCTCGAGCCCGTGCATGCCGATGAGGCCGAAGGCGAAGACAGGCAATGGGGTTCCTGGCTCGTCCTGTTCTTGCGCGTGATGGCAGTCGTCTCGCTTTGCAAGGGCCTCTACCATTGGGCGGTCATCTGCGGAATCAAGGCGCCGTTTCCTTCTGGTTTTGACGCGTATGCGCTGCCCTATCAGGTGGCGACCGTCTTCTTCGCCGTCATTGATCTCGTGGCAGGTGTAGGGCTCTGGTTGGCCGCTCCTTGGGGCGCCGTGGTCTGGCTCACGTCGGTGATTTCCATGGCCGCGGTCGAGGTCCTGTTTCCGCAAATCTACGGCGGACACATTGTGATTGTGCTGATCGATCTCGCCTTGCTCGGCACTTACATCTGGCTTGTTCTGATGGCTGCGCGCGAACAGCAGGAATAACCCCAACAACTCACAAGGGTGAGAAACGCCATGGCAACAATCGGCTTCATCGGGCTCGGCAATATGGGATTGCCCATGGCCCAGAACCTTGTGAAATCGGGACACACGGTCAGCGGCTTCGATCTCAGCGAATACGCGACGGAACGGCTCGCCGTGGGAGGCGGCAGGCGCGCGACCTCGGTCGGGGACGCATGCAGTGAGGCCGATGCCGTCATTACCATGCTGCCCGCCGGCGAACAGGTGCGCGAGATTTATCTCGGCGGTGAGGGAGTGCTTGCCTCGGTACTGGACGGCACCTTGCTGATCGATTGCTCCACGATCGATGTCGAGACCGCGCGCGAAGTCGCGCAGGCCGCGCAGGGGAGTGGCCTAGCGATGATCGACGCTCCGGTGTCCGGGGGAGTTGCAGGCGCGCAGGCGGCCTCCTTGACGTTCATGGCCGGAGGCGCGGAGGAAGCTTTCGCACGCGCGCGACCCATCCTCGAGCACATGGGCAAAACCATTGTGCATGCCGGCGGTGCCGGAAACGGTCAAGCGGCAAAAATCTGCAACAACATGATTCTTGGCGCCTCGATGATCGTCGTATGCGAGGCGTTTTTGCTCGCGGAGAAGCTCGGCCTTGATGCCCAAAGGCTCTTCGACATCTCCTCCAAATCGTCCGGCCAATGCTGGTCCATGACCAATTATTGCCCAGTCCCCGGACCGGTGCCGACCTCGCCCGCGAACCGCGATTACAAGCCCGGTTTTACCGCGGCCATGATGCTCAAGGATCTGCGTCTGGCACAGGACGCTGCGCGCGCGACGCGCGCTGTGACGCCGATGGGGGCGGGGGCAGCCGCGGTGTACGAGAGATTTGTCGAAAGCGGCGGCGGCAGTGTCGATTTCTCCGGCATTATTCGCTATTTGCGCGGAGCATAAGGGGCCGCAGAGAAGAGGAGCGTGAATGGAACGTTACGGCAAATGCCGCAATTGTCCACGACATCGGGCATTGATCGCTGCAAATAAACTTTATCTTTATCCTGTTGTTTAAATCGATTTTAGACCCTGCCGGTTAAATTGCCGGTCGAGCGGGGAAACAGGGCCTCGCCGTCACAAACAACGACAAGACTTTAGGAAGGCGTCATGATGAGAGCCGTTGCCAAGACGGCGGAGCCTGTCGATCGCGAAATGCGCTTCGACGTGATCCGACCGCTATATCTCGAAGCCTTGACGTTAGTCGAGCGGCTGCACCGCCGGTTGCTCGACGTCATCAAGGACGAATTCGACCGCCGCAGCCGTGCCGACATCAACTCGGTGCAGGCGCTGCTGCTTTACAACATCGGAGACAAGGAGCTCACAGCCGGAGAGCTGCGCACGCGCGGCTATTATCTCGGCTCGAACGTCTCCTACAATCTCAAGAAGCTGGTCGAGATGGGATTTCTCGACCACCAGCGTTCGCGCATCGATCGCCGCTCGGTTCGTATCAAACTGACCGAGAAGGGTCGCGAAGTGCGCGACATTGTCGATGCGCTTTATCAAAAGCATGTGCGTACCGTGGAGCAGGTCGGCGGGATCAACTCCGACGAGTTCTCGACGCTCAACAAGTCACTCCATCGGCTGGAGCGGTTCTGGACCGACCAAATTCTCTATCGTCTGTAAGTCACGTTGGACTTGAGCGTCCTGCCCCGGCCCAGCGCCGGGGCTTTTTTATTGCATGCGTCGCTCGGCCGGTGAGCCGGTTGCTCCCCACCATTGCGCTCGATCCGCGAGCTTGATCCAATACTGCTTTCGCAGGCTCCCATTCATCGGCGCGTTTTCGACCGACTTCCACCAAGCCATTCGAACGCGTATGGTTGGTGTAAGATGATTAACTCAGAACAAACGTGACAAACCTCGACCAAGCCATTGACTGCGACGTTCATCCGACCGTTGCGGGCATGCAGGCGCTGTTGCCTTACCTCGATGATTTCTGGCGTGAGGCGGTGGAGGAACGCGGCATCAATTCGTTGGAGACGGTCAGCTATCCGCCCAACGCGCCGCTGACCTCGCGTCCGCAATGGCGCGGCAGCAGCGGGCGTGCCGCAACCTCCGCCTCCGACCTTGCCGCGCAGGTCTGCGATCGCTGGCATGCGGGGATTGCGATCTGCAACTGCCTCTACGGCGTGAGCCTGCCGTTCAGCGAGGACATGGCGGCTGCTTTTACGCGCGCGCTCAATGACTGGCTCGCGAAGGAGTGGCTCGATCGCGACCCGCGCCTGCGCGGCTCGATCGTCGTGTCCCTGCAGAATACCGAGTATGCGGTCGACGAGATCGAACGCTGCGCCAAGGACGCCCGCTTCGTGCAAATCCTCGTGCTGGCCATGCAGGAAACACCGCTCGGACGCCGCGCGCTTTGGCCGGTTTATGCCGCTGCGGAACGAAACCGGCTGCCGCTCGGCATTCATGCCGGGTCAACGTTTCGGCATTCCACGACCTCCCTCGGTTGGCCGAGCTACTACATCGAAGACTATGCCAGCCATACGCAGGCTTTCCAATCGCAGGTGGCAAGCCTTGTCTGTGAGGGCGTCTTTGCCAAGCATCCGGGTCTGAAGGTCGTGCTCCTGGAATCAGGCGTGACCTGGCTTCCCGCATTCCTCTGGCGATTTGCGAAATTCTGGCGCGGGGTACGCTCGGAAGTGCCGTGGGTCGACCGCTCGCCGGCCGAGATCGTGCGAGATCACTTCCGTCTGACGCTGCAGCCGTTCGACGCACCTGCTGATTCCGACATCGTGGAAAGAACCATCGATCACCTGCGTTCCGATGATATGCTGCTCTACGCGTCGGATTACCCACATTGGCAGTTCGATGCCGACGAGGTCATCCCGGCGGGGATGCCGCTTTCGCTGCGCCGGAAAATTCTGGTCGAGAATCCACTTGCGACGTATGATCGGATCAAGCTACCCGGGGCGCAGAACAAGGCCTAGTGGTGCGCGGCACGCGGGATTGATGAAGACACCGTTTTGGAGCGAGGAGTTGCTCTATGAATATTGAGGTGAGGAGGCCCGAGCGCGCGGCGAAGGCACGGATCGGGATCATCGACTGCGATATCCATCCCAAAAGCTCGCTGGACGATCTGCGCCCATATCTGAGCAATCGCTGGTGGAATTATTTGCAGACCTACGGCCAGCGCCAGCGGCACGGTTATGTGAAGGGCTTTCCATACCCGAAGAGTCAGCCCCTTGCTTGCAGGCGCGATGCCTGGCCGCCGGGCGGCGGGCTGCCCGCGAGCGATCTCGATTTCATGCGTGAACAGCATCTCGATTTGTACGGCATTGAGTGGGGAGTGATGAATCCGCTCTCGCCCAGTGGGCAGGGCGAGCAGAACGATGAGCTCAGTGCGGCGATGGCTTTTGCCGCCAATGAATATCAACTGGAGGGCTGGAACAAACGTGATCCGCGTCTCAAAGCATCCCTGATCATCCCGTACGAGAACACCGAGTTCGCATGCGCCGAGATTCGCAAGCGCGCCGGCGACCGCCGCTTTGCTCACGTGCTGTTTCTGAGCCGAACAAGCGAGCTATTGGGCAGGCGCCGGTATTGGCCGATCTTCGAATCCGCCGTCGAAGCGGGATTCCCGGTCGGTATCCATGTCTTCGGGTACAGCGGCCGCCCCATGAGCAACACCGGCTGGCCCTCGTTTTACATTGAGGAAATTACCGAGCACTCCGCCTCGCTGCAGGCCTCGGTGGCGAGCCTTATCATCGAGGGCGTATTCGAGCGTTATCCCGAGCTCAAGATCGTGCTCATTGAAGCCGGCTTTGCCTGGATCCCGGCGCTTGGCTGGCGGCTCGACCAGAACTGGAAACGCATGAAGGACGAAGTCCCGCATCTGCGCCGGGCGCCGTCGGAATATCTGCGTGAGCACTTCTGGGTGTCGACCCAGCCCATGGAGGAATCCGAGGACCCGGATCACGTGATCGAGGTGATGGACTGGATCGGCTGGGACAAGATCCTGTTTGCGAGCGACTATCCGCATTGGGATTTTGACGATCCGTTCCGGGCGCTCCCGCCGGGGCTCACCGAAGAGCAGCGCAACAAAATCTATGCCGGGAATGCCAGGGCGCTCTATCGGTTCGCCTGATGGCAAAACACGTGGTTGCGGCGGCCGCGGATATCCCGCCGGGAACCCGCAGGCTTGCCGAGATCGATGGCCGCCGAATCGTGGTATTCAACCTCGGAGGCAAGTTCTACGCGCTCAATAATCGCTGCCCACACCGCGGCGGAAGTCTGTTCCATGGCAAGCAGACCGGGTTGGTGGAATCGACGGAGCCCGGCCGCTACTGCTATTCGCGTCCGGGCGAGGTCATTCGCTGCCCCTGGCACGGCTGGGAATTCGACATCCGCACCGGTCAATCCTGGTGTGATCCGGCCCGCGTTCGGGCGCGACGCTATGCTGTATCGGTCGAGCCTGGAACGAGGCTCGTGGCGGGACCCTATGTGGCCGAGACCGTGCCGGTCTTGATCGAGAACGAGTACGTGGTGGTTGAGGCGTAAGGCCGAGGCAATTTGATCCGATGACCCATCCACGCCCCGCAATCGCTGACGACGCAACCCTGTTCACGGCCTCATTGGCCGAAAGCGACCCTGAAATCGCCGATGTTGTGCGGCGCGAGCTTGGACGTCAGCAGAACGAAATCGAGTTGATTGCCTCGGAAAACATTGTGAGCAGGGCGGTCCTGGAAGCCCAAGGATCGGTACTGACGAACAAGTACGCCGAGGGGCTGCCGGGACGGCGCTACTATGGTGGATGCCAGTTCGTTGATGTCGCAGAAACACTTGCAATAGAAAGAGTTACGAGACTCTTCGGAAGTAAATTCGCAAATGTGCAGCCCCATTCCGGTGCCTCCGCCAATACCGCGGCCTTCATGGCGCTGATGTCGCCCGGGGACACATTCTTGGGGCTTGCCCTGCCTGCTGGAGGCCACCTTACTCACGGATCGCCGGTGAATATGTCGGGGCGCTGGTTCAAGCCCGTGCCCTATGGGGTACGCCGCGATGATCACCGCATCGATTTTGATCAAGTGGCCCAACTCGCACGCCAGCATCGGCCGAAAGTGATTATTGCCGGGGGATCGGCCTATCCGCGCGTCCTCGATTTCCGTCGATTTCGGGCCATCGCCGACGAGGTCGGGGCCAAGCTCCTCGTCGACATGGCCCACTTTGCGGGTCTGGTAGCCGGCGGGGTGCACCCCAGTCCATTCCCCTATGCCCATGTCGTGACTTCGACAGCGCACAAGACTCTCCGCGGGCCGCGCTCCGGCTTCATTCTCACCAATGACGAAGAGCTCGCGAAGAAAATCAATAGCGCCGTCTTTCCGGGCCTCCAGGGGGGCCCGCTGATGCATGTGGTCGCCGCCAAAGCTGTTGCCTTCAGTGAGGCGTTGCGTCCGTCTTTCAAGATCTATGCGAAGAATGTTGTCGAGAACGCCAAGGCACTCGCGGACACGCTTCGATCGAAGGGTCTCGATATCATCTCGGGCGGTACCGACACCCATCTCATGCTGGTCGATCTGCGGCCCAAACGGCTTACGGGAAAAGTCGCCGAGGCAGCGCTGGGCCGTGCCCATATCACATGCAACAAGAACGGCATCCCGTTCGACCCGGAGAAGCCGATGGTAACCTCGGGCGTGCGCTTGGGCACACCCGCGGGGACGACGCGCGGCTTCGGGGTCGGCGAATTCCAGGAGATTGGGGAACTGATTGTCGAGGTGCTCGATGCCCTCTCCCACAAGGGCGTCGATGCCGATCATTCGGTCGAAGCTGCCGTGCGCGAGAAGGTCAAGCAACTGGTCGCGCGGTTTCCGATCTACAGATAAAGGACGACAGACGACGGAGGACGGACCACGGAAGACGGAAGAGGAAAGCTGGAGTGTCTCTATCGGTCCTCTGTCCTCCGTCGTCTATCGTCTGATTGGAGAATCCTATGCGCTGTCCGAACTGCGGCAGCCTCGACACCCAGGTCAAGGACTCGCGACCGACCGAGGACAGCTCAGTCATCCGGCGGCGACGGGTTTGCCTTGCCTGCAACTTTCGCTTCACCACGTTCGAGCGTGTGCAACTGCGCGAGCTGACCGTCATCAAGCGCAACGGTCGGCGAGTGCCGTTCGATCGGGACAAGCTTCTGCGATCGGTGCAGATCGCGTTGCGCAAGCGTCCGGTTGAGCCCGAGCGGATCGATCAAACCGTATCCAAGATCGTGCGCGAACTGGAGACCCAGGGCGAGAGCGAAACATCCTCAGAAACGATCGGCGAGATGGTGATGGAGGCGTTGCGCGCGCTTGACGGCGTCGCCTATGTCCGGTTTGCCTCGGTCTACCGCAATTTCCGCGAAGCCAAGGATTTCGAGGCTGTGCTCGACGAGCTGGCGGGCGAGGAAGAGCCGGCGGTGGTGAGAAAATAGCCGAGAAACAGCATGCCGCGGACCGCGCTTTTCCCGGGTTCCTTTGACCCTGTGACCAACGGGCATCTCGATCTGGTGCGCCAGTCTGTGCGCATCGCCGACCGGCTGGTCCTGGCGATCGGCACGCATCCGGGAAAGACGCCGCTGTTTGGCGTCGAGGAACGGCTTGCCATGCTGGCAGAGACCTGTGCGCCCATTGCGCGCGCAGCGGGTTGCGATTTTGCCTGCTCCACCTTCGCCGATCTCGTCGTCACCGCCGCCCAGCGCGAAGGCGCCACCCTGCTTATCCGGGGGCTGCGCAGCGCGACCGATTTCGATTACGAGATGGAAATGGCGGGGATGAATTCCACCATGGCGCCCGGCGTGCAGACTATTTTTTTGCCGGCCTGCGCGCTCACCCGCCCGATCACCGCCACACTGGTGCGCCAGATCGCTGCCATGGGCGGTGACGTGTCGCAATTCGTGCCGGCATCGGTTGCCGCCCGGCTGAAGGAAAAGTTTGCCGCCCAACACCGACAAGGAAAACGATGAAAATCAACCGGTCATTGGTCTTGCTGGCTCCCGCGCTTCTGCTCGGCATTCTTGCCGGAACCGCCTTTGCTCAAACATCCAACCTTGCCAATCCTGCCGCGCTTAACGAGCAATCGCCGGCTACCTACAAGGTTCGCTTCGATACCAGCAAGGGCACCTTCGTCGTCGAAGTGCATCGGGACTGGGCACCGAATGGTGCCGATCGCTTCTACAATCTCGTGAAAAACGGATTTTATGACGATACGCGTTTTTTTCGCGTAGTCAGCGGTTTTATGGTTCAATTCGGGATCAACGGCGATCCCCGCGTCGCGGCGCCCTGGCGTAGCGCAACAATGAAGGATGATCCCGTCAAGCAGAGCAATAAACGCGGAACCATCACGTTCGCAACCGCCGGTCCGGATTCCCGGACAAGCCAGGTGTTCATCAACTTTGCAGACAATTCACCTCTCGATCGCCAGGGCTTCTCGCCGTTCGGTCAGGTGACCTCGGGAATGAGCGTGGTTGACGCGCTTTACAGCGGCTACGGAGAAGGCGCGCCGTCCGGCCGGGGTCCTGAACAAGGTCGAATTCAACGGGAAGGGAACGCGTATCTAAAAAAGGACTTTCCCAATCTCGATTATGTCAAGAAAGCAACGATCGAAAAATAGTCCCTAGCAGCCTTGGGGTTTCAACTGCGACGCGCGATATCTATTTCAATGCGATCCTGGCGTGGCTCGATCGCTGTACTCCGCTGGAATTCAGCGCAGGTTTGAGTGCCGCCATTATCGGGCGGCCGCTCGCCGTTCGTTTCGTGGACAACCGCAGCTTGCAGGAGCATTCCGATGCCGGACAATGACAATACGCTCGTTCTCGAGACCACCCAGGGCCGGGTGGCGATCGCCATGCGGCCGGACCTCGCTCCCACCCATGTCGCCCGTATCAAGGAACTGGTTCGACAAGGCTTTTACGATGGGGTGGTGTTCCACCGCGTCATTGAGGGCTTCATGGCGCAAACCGGCTGTCCAGAGGGCACGGGAACCGGCGGCTCGGGCAAGAAGCTCAAGGCGGAGTTCTCCGGGGAGAACCACGTGCGCGGCACGGTTTCCATGGCGCGCGCGCAGAATCCCGATTCCGCCGACAGCCAGTTCTTCATCTGCTTTGCGGATTCGCCATGGCTCAATGGCCAGTACACGGTCTGGGGCAAAGTCACCGCGGGAATGGAGAATGTCGACAAGATCAAACGCGGGGAACCGGTTTCCAACCCCGACCGAATCGTCTCGGCGAAGCTGGCCGCCTGAATAGCAAGGCTACGCCGCAGCCTCCTCACACGGCGCCTCGCAGATCCAGGCATCCCTGGCGAACCACTCATGCTCGGCATTGCAGTGCGGGCAATAGGCCCGTGCGAAGAAAACGGGGGTCGTTTCAAAGCTTTTGCGATCCGCGTTCATGCCGGTTCGAATATGGCGCCCGCTGCGCGGGCACTCGATCATCACCGCACCCATGCTGACCTGCCTCCCTTGGTATCATTGATCCTCAGATAGCAAGGATGTGCGAACATTGTTTGACACGGTAGCGACCATATCGAGACGAATGCATTGAAAAATCTTCGACTTAGCTGCCCACAGGGAACTCGGTCCCGGACCGGAACCAAGCTCGGGCGCAGGACGTTATAACGATTCAAACCGATCCCAGAGGACATGCGATGCCGCGACCGCTTGAGACCAATGCGCCAATAGCCGCCATTCTTCGGACGGAACCGCGCCGGCCCTACTTTGTGCTGCGCCGCCAGGACCGATGGTTCATCGCTTTCGGCGACGAGGAATTCGGGCCCTACCAGAGCGAGCGCGAGGCGTTGCTTTTCGCCATCGATGCCGCCCATGGCCTCGGTGAGAAAGGCGAAGAGACCCAGGTACTTGAGCTTGATGAGCGCGGCAGCACCCAGCCGGTGTGGACCTACGGCATCGATTCTTATCCGCCCGGGCTTTAGCCTTTGTCTGCGTGACGGTGACACGCCCCTATATTGAGGGGCGTGCGGACCGATGCTTTCGATTTTGAATTGCCCCCGGAGCGGATCGCTTTGCGCCCGATCGCTCCGCGCGATTGCGCTCGCCTTTTGACCGTTCGACCGGGCTCCACGCTTTCAGACCACGTCGTACGCGAGCTTCCCGAACTCCTGGGCGAAGGGGACGCGCTCGTCGTCAATGACACCAAGGTGATTGCGGCGCGGCTCGTTGGCCGGCGCGTCGGGCGCGGCAGCGCAGAGCCGCAGATCGAGGCGACCTTACACCGGCGCATCGACGGCTCGCGCTGGCGCGCCTTCGTCAAGCCGGCAAAACGCCTCTTGCGTGGCGATGTGGTGCGTTTCGGAGAGGAAGGAAGAGTCTGTTTTCTCGGCCAGCTGGACGCGACCGTTGAGGCCAAAGCAGACGGCGGAGAGGTGACGCTCGCATTTGCATTCCATGGCCCCGTTCTCGATGAGGCGGTCAATGAACGCGGTGCGATGCCGCTGCCGCCTTACATCACCGCGCGCCGCCCACCTGATGAGCGTGATCGCTCGGACTATCAGACCCTATTCGCGCAAGCGGAAGGCTCAGTGGCAGCGCCCACGGCAGGCCTGCACTTCACGCCGGAGCTCATCGAGCAGGTGAAAGCCCGCGGGGTTGCGATCCACAAAGTGACCCTCCACGTCGGGGCCGGCACATTTCTCCCGGTCAAGGTCGACGATACCGCTCGCCATCACATGCATCCCGAATCGGGAAGCGTCACCGGCGAGATCGCGGCAGCGCTCAACAGAACGCGTCATGCCGGAGGCCGGATCGTCGCAGTCGGCTCGACTTCGCTGCGGCTCCTCGAAAGCGCGGCCGCAAACGACGGAACGATTGCGCCGTTCGAGGGAGAGACCAGCCTGTTCATTACGCCTGGCTATCGTTTTCGTGCCGTCGACGTTCTCATGACCAACTTTCATCTTCCCCGTTCGACCCTGTTCATGCTGGTTGCCGCCTTTTGCGGTCTCGATGTGATGAAACATGCTTACGCCCATGCGATCGAAGCGGGCTATCGATTCTACTCCTACGGAGACGCCTGCTTGCTGTTTCGGGGATCGCACACGTAACCTGCCCTGATGTCCGGGGCATTTTCCTTTCGCATCGTCACGGCCGACGGCGCCGCCCGTCGCGGCGAGATCAGCACCGCCCATGGCAATGTGTCGACGCCGGCCTTCATGCCGGTCGGAACCCAGGCCACGGTGAAGGGGCTCAAGCCCGATGACGTGCGTGCGACCGGGGCCGACATCGTCCTGGCCAATACCTATCACCTCATGCTCCGACCCGGCGCCGAGCGCATCGCTTCGCTCGGGGGCCTCCATCGTTTCATGCATTGGCCCCACGCAATCCTCACCGACTCCGGTGGGGTTCAGGTCATGTCACTTGCCAAGCTGCGCAAATTGGGCGAGGGCGGCGTTACTTTCCGCTCTCATCTCGATGGAGCCTTGGTCGAGCTTTCGCCTGAACGAGCCATCGAAATTCAGCGCCTGCTTGGCTCAGACATTGCCATGCAGCTCGACGAGTGCGTCAAGCTGCCAGCACCA
>CATPCO010000639.1 GCA_955652925.1 uncultured Xanthobacteraceae bacterium
ATTGTTGGCGGAGATGCTGCCGACCTGGGCGATCATGTCGCCCGTGACGGGCTTGGAGAACTTATCGAGTTCGCCCTTGGCGCGCTCGCCGGTCTTGGGATCGATTGCGCCGCAAACCACGGTGATGGCTTTCTCGATGCCGCGCTTCATGGCCATAGGATTGGCGCCGGCAGCAACGGTCTTAACGCCTTCGCGATAGATCGCCTGGGCGAGAACGGTGGCGGTAGTGGTGCCGTCGCCGGCGACATCGGAAGTCTTGGAGGCGACTTCACGAACCATCTGTGCGCCCATGTTCTCGAGGCCGTCCGGCAATTCAATCTCTTTTGCAACGGTGACACCGTCCTTGGTGATGGTGGGCGACCCGAACTTCTTCTCGATAACAACGTTGCGGCCCTTGGGGCCGAGGGTCACCTTTACCACGTCCGCCAATAGGTTAACGCCGCGAAGGATCGCCTGCCGCGACTCTTCGCCCTGCACGATTTGCTTTGCCATAACTTTGGTCTCCTAGAATATTAAAGTCTTCAACTCCGATGTTCTTCGTTGGGTGTTATTGCAATGCGCGAGCAAGATTGCTCGCCTGGACTCGCACAGATAGGCCAACAAAGGAACGCTCAGAGAACAAGCTATCTCTTGGCTCCTGCGGCCTCTTTCTTCGCAGCACCGGTGACGACTCCGAGGACTTCCTCCTCTTTCATGATGAGGAAGTCTTCCCCGTCAATCTTGATCTCGGTGCCGGAGTACTTGGCGAACAGAATGCGGTCGCCTTCTTTCACTGCGAGAGGAAACAGTTTGCCTTCGTCATTGGTCTTGCCCTTTCCTATTGAGATGACTTCACCCTCTTGGGGTTTATCTTTAGCCGAGTCAGGGATGATGATGCCGCCCCGTGTGCTGCCAGCTTCTTCTACGCGTCGCACTAGAACGCGGTCGTGGAGTGGAGTAAACTTCGTGGCCATACTGGTAGACTCCTTTCAATTTGTGTCCGGTCGATAACGGAAAAGCTCGGAAAACCCACCGCCTGTCAGAGCCAGGACCGTCGAAGCGTGGACCACAGCGAAAATTGGACCAGACCGACCAGAGCCATCAGGACGGATAACGCCAGAAATATCAGCATCATGTCGCTGCGGATGCTAAGCACGGTGCTGAGAGTCCCAAGCACGCCTAGACCGAGCGTCAACCAGAGCCGCCACGTAGCAGTAGCCGCCTTCACCATTTTGGATCTCATCTCCACCTGCTCTGAGCTCCGACTTCGCTCTTGGGAACTGACCATGGGTCTGAATTTACAGGTGACGTCTCATCCCAAAACCGAGACCAGTGGCGGGGCCTGAGGATCCTTGAATGCTCCTGATGCCCAAAGCTGAAGTTTGTGACCGGGCGCACCGGGATGTTGTTTCTGAAGCCACATGAGTCGGCGGTCGGTCACAGTCAGTTTCCAGCTAGGAGCTACTGGATCCATTTTCGATTTCTGAGCGCTCTCCAGGCATGGTGTCATAAGAACTCCTCCCAACTCACTGAAGTAGCTTCCTCCTCCTGTTTTGAATACCCAGTGGCATCGTCTCCGCTTGGGTTTTCGTTGGGACAGCCTTCGCCGCCCATTCGTGAGGAGCCTTCGTCGTCCGAATGGTGGACGGCGAGCTGGTCAGAAAATCGCGGGACATCGCCCGAGAAAAGGAACAGGGGTGGCGACGTGGAACACCTGACTCTTTTCGCGGAGACCATATAGCCAGCCTTTCGAACGAACGACGCTGATTGAACCTTACCCAAGCCAGGGTTGCCCAGTCTGCTCAATAACGCTCACATCGCTGCGCCAGCAGCAGTTTCTCGCTCAGTCTCGGAACCCTACCGAGCAATTGTGTGACGTTCGGGCAGGATCGAACCAGCTTCAAATGGCGTTAACTGCGAGCGATCGCAGTAACCATGGCCTCTAAGACATGCCTTGTAGTTGCGCGTGTGTTCGGCGATAGCCAACGCACCACCTTCTGATCGAGTCAGTTTGGAGTAGTCGCAGGTCTCTCGGCCATCCCTACAATCGGAGAAGTTACGCTGGTGTTCTGCGACCGTGACTTCACCCTCTTCCGAGTGAGTTAGTTTGGAGCGGTCACAGTCGCTCCAACCATTCTTACAATTCAAGGCGTTGCGCTGGTGTTCTGCGACCATCACTTCACCTGCTTCTCGGTGAGTTAGTTTGGAGTGGTCGCAGAGCCCTACTCCGTCCTTACAATCCGACACGTTTAGCTGCCGCCTGGCGACGGCCACTTCGCCCACTTCCGACTGAGTTAACTTGGACCGGTCGCAGGAGCCGAAACCTTACTTTGCAGTTGGTGGTGTTGCGCTGATGCTCCGCAACTGCCGCATCCCAGCTTCGGAGTGGGTCAGTCGTGAATGGTCGCAGGATGCAATGCCGTCTTTGCAGTTGGAGAGATTACGCTCGTGGTCGGCGACGGCCAAGGCAGTCGCTTCCGGTCCGGTCAGTTTCGAATGATCGCACGATTCCAAGCCGTTTCTGCAATTCGAAACGGCGCGTGCGTGGTCCGTGACGACCACTTCGGCTGAATCCGATTGGGTCAACTTGGAGCGATCGCAAGCCTCCCAACCCTTCTTGCACGCCGGTAGATTCTGTTTATTATCAGTGG
>CATPCO010000640.1 GCA_955652925.1 uncultured Xanthobacteraceae bacterium
AATGCTCCCACAAACTGGGCCGCCAGATTCAAATCGCCGACAAAAGCCTTGACCGTGTTGGCCGGGCTGCGTTCCTTTTCGAGGTGTTCGCGCCAGTGCTGGCGTCCCGCCCACATTCCCGCAGAGCTCGAGGCGGGGATCACCAAGGAGCCGCCCGGATCACCCTTTAGGGATTAGCTGGATTGGCACGGAATGCAGGGGTAGCCTGAGCGCAAGGGCGCTCGCTCGCCTTCCGCAGTCTCGGATGGTAGATGGTAGATGGTAGAGACTGGGGCGAACGTCAGACATGTGTGCTATGGCTTCGGCATGACGCTCAGTCAGGGTTACATGCGATTCCCGTTTGCCCTTGGCCTAGTTGTGGCGCTCTTAGGGCCGCCCGTTTCCGAAGCCGCGGATCGCAAACAAGCCAGTGATCCTTGGATTGCCTCGGTGAGACTTATTCGAGACGGGGCGCTAGACGGTTCCGGGATATACCTGAAGTCGGGGCTGGTTATCACGGCTGCTCATCTCACTGCCGCAGAAGCCAAGATGGGCGTGCAGATCGCAGGCGTGGCGTTGCCCGCGACAGTTTTGAAACAAGGGTCATTCGAAGATGTGGATTTGACTCTTTTGTCGATCGACGAGGAAAAATTGCCTCTCAAGCTCCCGCAAATGCAGCTATGTGCAGCGTCACCTAAGCCAGGCGATGCGGTAATCGTTGTGGACTACGCGAATGCCGCGCGGTCCCACATCGTCTCGCCGCAGATCCTGCCGGATAAGTTTCAAGACAAGTCTGCTACTCTGATCGGTGATGTTGCCACGACCGGAAATTCAGGCTCCGGTGTTTTCGATCCCAAGCACAAATGCCTGCTTGGCATAATGAGTCGAAAATTCATCTCTCACATTGCGGAAGGCGACAAAGAAATTGCTAAATATCTCGTTTCGGCGGTAGCAATTCGCGACTTTATACCTGCCGAATTTACATCCCTGAAGTGGTGAGGCCGGTGCCCTGGGTGTTGTTCCCCCTAGCCGTGCTGTGATGTCGACTCCTTGGTCGCGGCGCAATTGTCATCCCAAAACCGTGAAGCTAAAGACGCCCTAGAAGAGGTGGTCCCGGCTGTGTGACAGATTTTTCGCGTCTGGCCGCGCCGACATAATCGTCACCGTCAACCGCGCTGTTTGCGGACAAGCTCGGTTGCCAGTTCCTCTCGGCAGACTTTTTGAGAAGTCAAATCAGCCTGCGCCAGCTTCCATATGACGGGCGCCACGATGCTTTCGTAGTTGTGGCGCAGCACCTTGCCGATGCCCGCCACTTTCTGCCAAGGAATTTCCGGATGATGAGCTTTCAGTTCATCCGTGAGGTGGCGGCTCGCCTCGGAAATAATCTCGACGCCGCGCTCGACGAGCCACTGCCGTTGCCAATCAGTCTCAAAAACATCGAGAGGCATATCGCCCAACACGGCATTCCAAATCCCAAAAATTGCTACTCGTTGTCGGGTGCGCTATACCCGCCGGAGGAAAATTCTGCAGACCCGAAGGCTCGACGGGTGGGAAATCGTGGTGCGATTTGTTCTTCCGGCAAGGCGTAGGTAGTGCGCGATGCGCACGACGGCGACACCGGCATACCGTTCCATCTTTCGCAGTACGCACACCCTTTGTAGTTTAAAGCCGGGGGAACAGCATACATGACCAAACGCGTGGCATTGATTACCGGCGCCACCGGTCAAGATGGCGCCTACCTTGCGGAATTCTTGCTCAAGAAGGGATATGTCGTCCACGGCATCAAACGCCGCTCGTCGTCCTTCAACACTGGCCGGGTGGATCATCTCTATCAAGACCCGCATGATGCGGGGCTACGCTTCGTGCTGCATTACGGTGACATGACGGATGCAACAAATCTCATCCGCATCGTCCAGGATACGCAACCTGACGAGATTTATAACCTCGCGGCGCAAAGCCATGTGCATGTCTCGTTTGAAACGCCGGAATACACCGCAAATGCGGACGGCCTCGGTGCCTTGCGCCTGCTCGAAGCCATTCGCATATTGGGGATGGGAAAACGCGTCAGATTTTATCAGGCCTCGACATCCGAATTGTACGGGACCGTGCAGGAAATCCCGCAGCGCGAGACCACGCCGTTCTATCCGCGCTCACCCTACGCAGCCGCCAAGCTCTACGCTTATTGGATCACAGTGAACTACCGCGAGGCTTATGGTCTGCATGCATCAAACGGAATTCTGTTCAACCATGAGGGACCGACCCGGGGCGAGACTTTTGTCACCCGAAAAATCAGCCGCGCCGTGGCGGCGATCAAGCTCGGTCGCCAGCAGACGCTCTTTCTCGGGAATCTCGATGCCAGGCGCGACTGGGGGCATGCGCGCGACTATGTCGAGGGGATGTGGCGGATCCTCCAGCACCCGGAACCCGATGATTACGTCCTTGCGACAGGCGAAGCCCATTCCGTGCGTGAGTTCGTCGAAAAGGCATTCACGCAGATCGGGATAAGGATCAATTGGGAGGGAGTGGGCGTTGACGAGAAGGGGGTTGACGCCGGCTCGGGCCGCATTCTGGTTCGGGTCGATCCGCGCTATTTTCGCCCCACCGAGGTCGACCTTCTGATCGGGGATGCATCGAAGGCGCGATCAAAACTTGGATGGCAGCACAAGGTTTCCTTCGAACAGCTGGTGGCCGAAATGGTCGCGAGCGATCTCAAAAGCCTTGCAGAGGAAAGATCAGGTGCTCTCGCCGCCGCAGACTAACGCGGAGTTCTCGGCCGCCCGTTTCGATCTTGCGGGCAAGCGCATCTTTGTGGCCGGCCATAACGGGATGGCAGGTTCCGCAATTGTGCGTCGTCTGCGACAAGATGCCTATAACGTGGTCGTTGCACAACGCAGCGAGCTTGATCTTACGCGGCAAGACCAGACCGAGCGTTATTTATCGAGCATCCGCCCCGACGTCGTGATCATGGCGGCCGGTCGCGTCGGCGGCATTTTCGCCAATGACAAATACCCTGCGAACTTTCTCGCGGAAAATCTTGCCATGGCGCTCAATTGCATCCAGCTGAGCCACCTGGTCGGCGTGCAAAAACTGTTGTTCCTTGGATCAAGTTGTATCTACCCGAAGTTCGCCAAGCAGCCGATGAGCGAGGATCTGTTGCTGACCGGTGAGCTCGAGCCGACCAACGAGTGGTATGCCGTTGCAAAGATCGCCGGCATTAAGCTCTGCGAGGCCTACCGCAAGCAATACGGCTGCGATTTCATATCGGTGATGCCGACCAATCTTTATGGTCCGGGCGACAACTATCATCCCCAGCACAGCCACGTTGTTGCCGCCCTGATCCGACGTTTTCACGAGGCCAAGATAAGCAACGCATCGACCACGGCCGTATGGGGCACGGGGAGACCTCGGCGTGAGTTTCTTTACGTCGACGATTTTGCCGATGCCTGCCTATTTGTGCTCAAAAATTATTCAGGTTCGCAATTTCTCAATATCGGTTTTGGCGAGGATGTGACCATTGCAGAATTCGCTCACGCCGTTGCGGAAGTCGTCGGATTTCGGGGCAACATCGAATACGATACGTCCAGACCAGACGGTACGCCGCGAAAGCTTCTTGATGTTTCGCGACTTGCAGCCATGGGCTGGAAAGCCAAAGTTCCCTTGCGCGAGGGGCTTGCGAAAGCGTACGCCGACTTTCTGAGCAATACGGTGCGCGAGCGATAGACAAAAGCGGTAGCGGCGCAGCCTCGGCGGTTCAACCGGGCAGATTTTGCAGCTTACAGCTTTAAGATTGGTAAGGATGACGGCATCTCCCGGATTCCACCAACCCGACCTGCCGCCATGATTACCAGCCACGCAGCGGACAGAACTGTTCGGTTTGATCCTGATGCGTCAGATGGAGTTTGCGGAGCTCGGAAACGGCGCGTTGCATCGGCGGCTCCCTCGTTCGTGGGTCGACGGCAGCCATTTGAGGACGCTCGTTCATTAAACAGTATGGCAACTCTGGGCCTTATCACCCATAGGCACGTGTAATGGCGCACCCATAATCCCGATGGTCAAGATTAGCCCGGATCATCTCTTCCGTCGCCACTTCAGTTTTTCTGTCACGCCGATTAACCATGCAACAGATTCTAGCTTGGGAAAGAAGTAGATCGAGTAAGGATCGCCTGGGGCGGAGAGCGCTGCAAACGAACTGTGGTCCGGTGGATGGCGACCCTAGACGGGGTGTCGGGGGCAGCGGGGCGGTTTTCGAGGCCAAATTCATGCTGCCCTGGTCGTACTCGTATTGACTTGGCCGTTCGCCGCGCCTTAGAAACCGCCGGCGTGATCTTCGTCGACGAGAACGGTGAGGGTCCCGGTGTGGGCCTTCGCAAGCCTTCGAAGGAGACGTCGCGAAAAGTGGGTGCTCTCAAAGTGAAACCGCTCTGAGCGTTGCCACTATCCGAATGCGGCTGGGGAGAGAAGAGTTTGCTCGCTGCGGCGTATTCAATAAGGTATAAAAACCGCAACGGCCTGCACGCTGGAATGCGGTGAAATGGTAGAGGGGTTCCCGAAAAATGCATCTCGAAAAGCGCGTGCTCGTCACCGGCGGTGCTGGCTTTCTCGGCTCGCATCTCTGCGAGCGCCTGCTGGCTGACAGAGCGGTCGTCGTCTGCGTCGACAATTTCTTCACCGGCGCGCGCCGTAATGTCGAGCATTTGCTTGAACACAAGCACTTTGAAGTGATCCGGCACGACGTCACCTTCCCGCTCTATGTGGAAGTGGACGAGATCTACAATCTTGCTTGTCCGGCCTCGCCCATCCATTACCAGCACGATCCGGTGCAGACGACGAAAACAAGCGTGCATGGGGCGATTAACATGCTTGGACTGGCCAAACGGCTGCGCGCCAAAATCCTGCAGGCGTCCACGTCGGAGGTGTATGGTGACCCGAGCGTCCACCCGCAGCGGGAAGATTATTGGGGCCATGTCAATCCGGTTGGGCCACGCTCTTGCTACGATGAAGGCAAGCGCTGCGCGGAAACGCTGTTCTTTGATTACAGGCGGCAGCACAATTTACCGATCAAGGTCGCGAGGATCTTTAACACATACGGGCCGCGCATGCACCCGAACGATGGCCGAGTAGTCTCGAATTTCATTGTCCAGGCTCTCCTCGGCGGCGACATCACGGTCTACGGCGAAGGGCTACAAACTCGATCATTCTGCTATGTCGATGATTTGATTGATGGCCTCGTGCGGTTGATGGCAACTCCTCCTAACGTCACCGGCCCGGTGAATATCGGCAACCCCGCTGAGTTCAAGATTATCGAGCTCGCGCAGATGATCCTCGATCTAACCGGCTCGCGCTCGCGGATCGCTCGGCGTCCGCTGCCGGAGAATGATCCCAAGCAGCGTCAGCCGGACATCTTGCTTGCACAGGAGCTGCTTGGCTGGAAGCCGCGCGTCGCGCTCAGGGAAGGATTGAAGAGCACCATCTCATACTTTGAGCGCTTGCTCTCCGACACTGATCTAAGAGCTCAGCTGGTGAGCGAAGCTACGGTCGAGCCTGCGTAACGATATCTGCGCTATCCTGATTTCGACGCGATGATCATTGAGGTCATCCGCTGGCGAGCCCCATCGCGGGTTTTGGAAACTCCGCTCTCCGGATCGGCGCTTGGATTCGTGGCCCGGCCCTGGTATTATAACAATCTATAGTTGTACATACTCCAATTTTGGCAGAACCAAGCCAATTTTATCTGATGTTTCCAGTGGCTTACGACGACGAGCTTGGCCAAGCCTTGAGACGAACCGCGCGTGTTCTTCATTGATGAGAACGGCGGCGGCCCAGGGGTCCGGCTTGGTGAGCGGCCAAAAGGGAAATCGCGGCAAAGGTGAACGCTTATCTGGCAATGTCGACGAGCGTGAAGGGGGCATAGATCAAAGGCCTCAACGCACAGACCCCCAGTCTGGTTCCGAAGAAAAGTGCGCACGGAAGTAACGATCGGGAGCGGGCCGCTCGATTAGCGGGTCTACCACTTCCCGCTGCCGCTCTCCGGTTGCGGGCATGCGCAAACCGCGTATCTCGAAGCGGCCCAGGCCGACTCAGGCGATGTGGACCGAGCTGCTGGCCCAGCGCTCAGACCCTCTGGCTCGAACGTTGCAGATAGCCAAAGTTGACGGTCGGATACACGCAGTCAGTCTCTAGGAAGGCGCCGCCCTGAGTGTTACGCTCGCCTCCATCTATTCTTCCCTCTGTATGCTGGACAGGCAATCAGTTGCATCGGCGCTGGAGCGAAGCAGCAGAATGCCCCGAACCTTCGAGCTTGCTTTTGAAGAGTTGCTAACAGCGATGAGAGATTGGGCCGAGTGCGGCAATCCGATGCCACCCAACATTGCCCGCGAAAAGCTGAGGTGGCTCTTCGAAGCCTACAGCATTAGCAGGGATAATCTCGCCGGTATCGAGCAGCAAGAGAACGCGCGAGCACGTTTAGAGGAAACCGTCCGCCTAGCCACGGAGCACCTCGACCAAGGGCGTCAACCGTAATTTTCACCGAATAAGGCTTGCCTAACATGGGCTAGAGCCTCTCGTATTGGATTCGGCTACTTATGGCCTCCTATAAATTCCACATCGGTGAGACCGTGACCCTCATTCCCGCACTCAGTCGGAATGTACCTGGCGGCATTTATCAGGTGACGAAGAAGCTTCCCGAGAGCCACGGCGAGTTCGAATATCGCATCAAGAGCGTCGGGGAAGTATTTGAGCGTGTCGCGCGGGAAAGCGAGCTGACGAAGGTGTAATCCGGTAAACAAGCAACTGAGCTGCTAATCCAAGTTGGCGCTCGCCCGATAGCGCAACGCCCAAGGATCTTCGCCGGGACCGTTTTTAGGTAGTCCGGCGATTTGTTGGGTAGGCATCTGGGCGTGAGCGCGCAGATCACCGGGCACGTTCACCGCAGTTTTTGCTGACTGGGCCGGCGCTTTACGTAGCAGTTACGCAGCGACCTGTTCGGACGGACCGTCTCGTTGCTCAAGTTGTCTGAGAAGGTCAACGAGCCGGGCAGGGGTGGGCTCTGCGAGATCGTACTCTGCACTGAGATGTCGTCCGATGGCTGCTGGTCGCAAAGCCGCCGCGCGCAGTTCAGCTCCGGCTCCGGCCTAGCCGTGGCGGCATACCCGCCGTATGCGGAATATCCAGGCGCGCACAGAACGTCAAATTCCGATCTTTGTCGCCGAGCCGTAATCCACCCGATCCGCGTTCAGCAACCTAAACGAAACCTCAAAACTGCAAGGCACTGGGCATCATAGTGCCTTTGCCGTTGCTCGGCCGCGCGCAGCAACCAGATCAAGTGCGGCGGCTCGGTGTGATGGGCTGCCCGCGCTCATGCAGCTGTCGCCCCTCCCCACAGTCTCGGGTTCCGCACGCATGAACGTCATGCAATCGGGAACGAGCTCCGCTGTAACGAGGTTGGTCGGGGTAAGCAGGCGCCCAACCAGTATCAGGAATTCGCGGACGAATGTGAGCGTCTCGACCAAAAAGCCTAAGATGGCGATGGCTTGGAGGGAAGTCGCTGAGGAGAACGACCGAGAACGCTGTCAGTCAAGTTCCATGTGGAGCAAGGCCTCTCGAGTTTGATGCTCTTGAGAACCGTTCGCCAACTCTAAGCACTCTTTGGCGAAATGCCGATACTCTTCTGGCGTCTCATCGAGCGGGGTCCCCCAGCGCCCAGGCGAACCATACGAAACGTGTACGTAACGGAAAAGGTTCCCGCTACCGTTTTAGGGTCTGTACCTAAACCAAAATAGGAGTTCCCCCGGCTCTGCCGGGGAGGCAGCAAAAGTTTGACATATCCGGAGGTAGACCCCGCCGGATGACTATGAAAGTTTAAGTCACAGCAAATGGGAGTGCAAATACCACGTCGTGTTCATTCCCAAGTACCGCAGGAAGACGCTGTATGCAGAGTTGCGACGGCACCTGGGGGAGGTATTCAGAAAATTGGCTGAGCAAAAGGAAAGCAGGATCGAG
>CATPCO010000641.1 GCA_955652925.1 uncultured Xanthobacteraceae bacterium
GTCGAACCCGTCTTGTGATGGCCCCTTGTCTCGCGGCGAGCCAGCCAGTGGCCGCCCCTCAACCCAAAGGAGACAATCATGCGCCGGATTTCATTGACAGCGATGATCCTCGCTGTGCTCGCTCTTTGCTCCGTGGAAGCGCATGCCGCGACGTGGTGCGCGACTTACGGTGGCCAGGGCGGAAGGAACTGCGGTTTCCATTCCTTCGAGCAATGCCAAGCTGCAATTTCCGGCAATGGCGGATTTTGCACGCAGGGGTATTAGTAGATCGTAGGTCGTAGGTTGGGTCGAGTTCTTACGAGACCAACAACATCGGGCGGAGCGGAAGAGTGTTGGGTCTCGCAAGCGCTCGACCCAACCTACAGAAGACCCAACATCGGCTAACCGCGAAAGAGCGTTGGGTCTCGCAAGCGCTCGACCCAACCGACACAAGATGACGATTGAGATTGAGTTGGGCGAGAGGCGCGTCATTGCGCCTTGATGTTGGCGAACTTGATCACGCTTGCCCATTTCGCCCTCTGCTCGGCGAGATACTTGCCGAATTCGGCGGGAGAAGTTTTGAACACCGCGCCTCCCAGCTCTGCAATCCGCGCTTTCAGATCGGGCTTATCCAGCAGCGCGTTCACTTCGGCGTTGAGCTTATCGACAATGTCGTCCGGGGTGTTCCTGGGCGCGCCCAGCCCCTGGAAGGCGCTCGCCTCGTAGCCAGGAACGAAATCGCCGACCGTCGGCAGGTCCGCGAGCTGGGGCAAACGAGCAGCGGTGGTGACCGCCAAGGCGCGCAGCGTGCCGGCCCGGATATATTCAATTGCACCGGGCAAGAGGCTGAACAACACTTGCACTTGGCCCCCGATGAGGTCGGCGAGCGCGGGTCCTTCGCCGCGGTAAGGCACATGCGTGATATCGGCACCGGTCATCATCTTGAAGAGCTCGCCGTAGACATGTTGCGAGCTGCCAACGCCGCCCGAGCTTATGTAAGTCTTGCCCGGATTGGCTTTGGTATAGGCGATCAATTCGGGGATGCTGCTCGCGGGAAATTGCGGATTCACCACCACCACCCCCGGGGTCGTTGAAATGCTTGCGAGGGGGACGATGTCGCGAATGAAATTGAAACTGAGATTTTCGTAGAGCGTCACATTGATGACATTGGGGGGAATAATCAGCAGGAGGGTGTAGCCGTCGGGTGGCGCGCGCACGACCACTTCAGTACCGACATTGGTGCCCCCGCCTCCGCGGTTCTCGATCACGAACGACTGGCCCAGCCGCTGCGACAATTCCTGGCCAATGAGGCGCGCGAGGATGTCACCCGTTCCGCCGGGAGCGAATGGAGCCACAATGCGCACCGGCCGCGCGGGATAGCCCTGCGCCCTCGCGATGAATGGCAGAACCGTCAGTGCGGCAGCGGACGCGGCCGAATGCAGAAATTGGCGGCGAGCGAAACACATCCCAAACTGCGTCGCGCTACTCGACCGACAGTCCGGCCGCCCTGATCGGCGCACCGTTTTTCTCGATCTCGGGAGCGATGATGCTTGCGAGATACTCGGTCGAGCGCTTTTCCGGCGCCACCACATAGGTCCCGTTGGCGGCAAGCTGCTCCTGCACGGACGGCGTCTCCATCGCGGCGAGGCTGATAGCAAGGAGCTTTCTGATAATCGGGGCGGGCGTCGCCTTCGGCGCAAAGAAGCCGAACCAGGTGGAGGCCTCGAATTCCGTGCCCTGCTCATACGCGGTCGGCACCTCCGGCAGGGATGGCAATCGTTCCCGCCGGAACGCTGCAATCCCCTTGACCAGATTCTGCTGCAACGGCCCCGCCGCCGACCCGCTGATGGTGCAGAAATAGTCGAACTGCCGGCCGATCAGATCCTGCATCGCGGGACCGCTGCCCCGGTACGGAATGGCCGGGATGTCGACTCCGATCATGTTGTTGAAAATCGCGCAGTCGATAAAGCCGGTGGCGCCGACACCGGCCGATCCGAGTTTGATGGTGCTCACGTTGCGCTTGACGTACCCGATAAAAGCATTGAGCCCATCAACGGGTAAATCCCGGCGCGCGACCAAAATTGTCGGCTGGTCCGCAACCAGCACTACGGGGGCAAGATCGTTCTGAAAATTGTAGATCGGATGCTTGTAGAGCGTCATGTTGATGGCATCCGAGCGGCTGCCGAAGACAAACGTGTAGCCATCGGGCGCCGCCTTCGCGACATGGGCGGAACCGAGCATTCCGCCGGCGCCGGCGATGTTTTCAACGATGACCTGCTGCCCGACGATCTCGGTCATGCGCTTGGCCATGATACGCCCCATCACATCGGTGCCGCCCCCGGCGGCCCAGGGAATGACCAGGGTCAGCGGTCGCGCCGGCCAGTCCTGGGCAGACGCAGACGCCATGGCGTGTGCAGCTGCAACGAGCGCGAGAGCAAGGAGAAACATGGATTTGCAAGGCATGGCTCACTCACCAACGAGCAGCAGCGCCGAAGCGAAGTAACCCGTCAGGTCGCGGCTCGTTCGAGCGCCTTCGCTCGTGCCATGCGCTGCTGCGATTTCTTCATGCTGTAATACTCGCTCACGGTGATGGGCGCATGCTTCGGCACGGCGCCGGGATCGAGACAGGTCGGCAGACAGGACACCACCGCGTCGTAGTTCGGATGATGAAAGAAGACGATCGACAGGCGCCGCGATCCGCCGCTTGCCTGTTCGGGAGGATTGGCGACGCGATGAAGCGTCGAAAGCCACTGATCGTTGGTCCAGCGCGCCATCAGGTCGCCCTGGTTGATCACGAACGAGCCCTGAACAGCCGGAACATCGTGCCAGTTTCCGTCACGGTCGGCGACCTGCAGGCCGCCAACAGTATCGCCGGGCTTGAGAATGGTGACGGTGCCGTAGTCGGTATGCGCGGCGGCCCGCAGTTGACCGGGCAGCGGCGCGGTTTTTTGCTGCGGATAGAGACGCACGTTCAGCCGGCTGATGTGCCGGTCGATCTTGTCGTCGAAAAAGTCTTCCGGCAGACCAAGCGCGAGCGCCGACAGCCGCATCAGATCCGCCGCCAATACCGCCATTCTCAGATAATATCGGGTGTACAGTTCTTTCAGGGCAGCCGGCTCTTGCGGCCACCGATTGGGCGGAATCAAGCCGCGCGCGGCATCGCTGCGGAAATAGGCGTCGTCGGTGACGTCGACTTTGGCGATCTGGAATGATTCGTTGAGATCGGGTGGCGCGACCTCTCCGCGGGTGTAGGCCAGTGCGACATCGCCGATGGCGGCGTAACCCACAGCGCCCGGGATATTGCCGGTGTGCACCTTCATCTTCTCCGCAACGGGAAGATCGAAGAAGGCGCGCGAGACGCGCTCGACCCCCTCGATGAGGTGCGGTTCGACCCCATGGCCGACGATGATATAGAAGCCGACCTCGCGGCAGGCGCGGTCGAGCTGCGCCGCAACGCGACGTTTGCCTTGCGCCGTTCCCGCAAAGTAGGGGGCAAGGTCAATCACCGGCACGAAGCTCTTCGACGGGGCGCTCATGGGAGCAATCTGGGCCACTGAACCTCTCTCCTCCAGCCTATCACTCATATCCGGGCCGCGGAACGTGACTCATGAGCGTTTGGGACAAGCCTCCATCCACGACAATGTCTTGCCCCGTGATGTAGCCGGCGCGGCTGCTCGCGAGGAACACGATGACATTGGCAATATCAAGCGGCCGTCCGATTGCCCGCAGCGGAACGACCGCCTCGCGCCGCTCTTTGACACCGGGCGCCTGGTAAAAACTTTCGCTCAAAGGCGTTCGAACGAGGCCTGGGCTGACGGCGTTGCTGCGGATCCCGCGCGGACCCCATTCGAATGCGAGCTGGCGAGAGAGCATGGCGACGGCGGCTTTGCTCGCACTGTACGCGCCGCTCATGCCCTGCGGTTCACTGCCCGCGATCGAGGCGACGTGCACCAGCACTCCCGAGCCGCGCGCGAGCATGTCACGGCCGAAAGCCTGCGCGCACAACAGGTATCCCGTCAAGTTGATGCGCAGAAGCTCATTCCAGTCGGCGAGCGAAACGGTTTCCAGGGACCCCGGCTTGAGAACGCCCGCGTTGTTGACCAGAACATCGCACCTGCCGAAAGCCGTGAGCGCCTTCTCTGCCGCCCCCGGCACGCTCGCGCCATCGCAGACATCACACGTGAGCGCCAGGCCTGGGCGGCCCTGCTTCATGACCTCTTCAACGGTCCGCGAGCAACCAGTGGCATCGCGGTCGAGTGCGACGACTTTGGCGCCGGCGGTTGCAAGCTCAATCGCGGTCTGACGGCCTATTCCGCTTGCTGCGCCCGTTACGACGCAGACCCGATCGCTCAGCCCAAGCCAGTCCCGGTCGTTTGCGCTCACTCTTCGATCACCTCATTGGCGATCGCGAGGAGCTGTTGTGGAATTTTCAGCCCGAGCATCTTGGCCGTCTTCAGATTGATGACGAACTCCGCCTTCGTCGATTGTTGCACAGGTGTATTGGCAGGAGTTTCTCCCTTGAGAATCCGCGCTGCGCATTCTCCCACCCTGCGATAGACCTCGCCGAGATGGGTTCCATAGCTCATCAACCCGCCGGCGCGAGCAAACGGGCCATAGGCGCCCATGGTGGGCACCGCGTGGCGAGCCGACGTGCGGCCGAGATCGGCGCTTTCGTTCGAGAACATGGTATCCGATACAACCACCATCGCGCCGATTTGCTGCTGCTCGGCCGTTGCAAACGCTCCCTCAAAGTCCTTTTCGCCGCGGGCTTGAAGCACCTGCAGCCGCCGGCCCAGCATCTGCGCGGCGTTGTCCATCTCGCGCATTTTCGCAGACGCGGTCACGCTGTTGGGATTGACCAGATAGGCAATGGTGTTGGCCTGGGGCACGACCTGGACCAGCCGCTCCAGACGGATCGATTCGAGCTCCTGATTAAGGATCGTCACTCCCGTCATGTTGGCACCCGGGCGGTTGAGACTGGTCACAAGGCCGACAGCCACCGGGTCGGCGCTGCTTGCAAACACGATGGGGATGGCCGTGGTTGCTCCCTTTGCCGCCCGTGCGGCGGCGTTTCCGAACGCGGCAATAACCGTAACGCGACCGCCAGAGAGCTCGCGCGCGAGCTGCGGCAGGCGGGCGAATTGTCCTTCGGCATAGCGAAATTCCAACGCGACGTTGCGTCCCTCCTCGTAGCCGCCAGTCGCAAGACCTTGCCGGAATGCTATCAGCGCGTGAGCGGCACCGCCCGCAGAGCCGGCGTGCAGAAATCCGATGATTGGCATCGCCTTCTGCGCGCGCACCGCAAGCGGCCACGCGCCCGCGCCGGCGAGCAAGCCGATCAAGTGGCGTCGGGTCAAGTCGTGCAATCGCATTCCATGCCCACCGGAAACGACGGCGCAGGAGGCCGTGTTAAAAAAACTCCGGCGATCGCAAGAGCGATCGCCGGAGGAAATTGGTGCTGCTAGTCTGAACGGACCAGCTTTATTGGTCGCTCAGAAACACTCCCGTCACGGGATCGACCGCGAGCGGGTCGACGTATCTTACGACCGGCACGGGTGCGATGACTCGTGTCGGAATTGGCGCGTACGCGTAGGCCTCGGTCACAGCGACGGCGGGGCGCATCACAAAGCGTGCGGCGGGCGCAGGCGCCAGTGCATAAGCCTGGGTGACGGCCGGCGCATAAGCGTAGGCCGCGACCGCCGGCCGCGTTACGACCGCCGCGGGAATGGCGGTTTCCGTCACAATGCGCTCCCTCACAATGCGGTCTCTCACGATAGTGCGACTGACGAGGGTGCGCCGGACGGGGGCAACGGCGGGTACGGCCACCACCGGCTCATAGGCATAGGCACGGTAAGCCCGAGCCCTTACCACCGGCTCATAGGCATAGGCGCGGTAATAAGCGCGCGGTACATAGCGCTCCTGAACAACGACGCGGGACCGGTACGCGGTGGCTGTGTCCGGCTCGTAGACCCATGTCTGTGCGCAAGCCGGGCCGGCGATTGCGGCCAAAGCAAGCGCAAGACATGCGGGACGCATATCCAGAATCATGGCGTGTTCTCCTTGTGCCCGCGGGGATTTTTGCAGCTGGCCCCAATGCCAGCTGCGGCATCGGTAGCCCCTCGGGTTCAACGACCAGTCTAGCCTTTTTTGGGCTGCCCGGCAATCAACATTCCCGCGAGTCGGGAGGGGCGCTGCCACAAAGGTAAATACTTGACTTAATCAACTAATTGATCGACGCTTGCGGCCATGACGATGCCGGTTGCAAGCGAGCGGCGCATCGGCGCGGTGCGCCGCTTCAACCGTTTCTACACGCGGCAGATCGGGTTGCTGCGCAAGACCTATCTCGGCAGCCCCTACTCGCTCGGCGAAATGCGCGTGCTGTACGAGATCGCCCATGGCGATGCGCTAACTGCCAGCGACATCGCGCGCGCTCTCGACCTCGACGCCGCCTATCTAAGCCGCGTGCTGCGCAAATTCGAGAAGCGCGGCCTGATCACCCGCACAACCTCTGACCGGGATGCCCGCCGCAGTCACCTCACAATGACCGGCCGCGGCCAGAGGATGTTTGCGCCGTTCGAACAACGAACACACCAGCAAATCGGGGCAGTCCTGGTCAAACTGCAGCCTGCTGATCAAACGCGGCTGATCGCAGCCATGGAGACAATCGAGAGCCTGATCGAAGAAAGCCGGGAAGCTGCGGCCGAACCGGAGCATGGATTCATATTGCGACAGCCGCGGCATGGCGATTTCGGCTGGATCGTGCAGCGTCACGCCGAGCTGTATGCGCAGGAATATGGCTGGACCGAACCGTTCGAAGGCCTGTGCGCGCAGATCGTCGCCGATTTCGTCAACAACCATGATCCCAAACTCGATCGTTGCTGGATCGTAGACCGCAACGGAGAAAACGCTGGCTCGGTGATGCTCGTGAAGGACTCGCCCGGTGTTGCGCGGCTCCGGCTCCTTCTCGTCGAGCCGGACGCGCGCGGCCTGGGGCTGGGAGCGCGCCTTACCGAGGAATGCATCCGCTTCGCGCGGGCGGCCGGATACAAAAAGATTGTGCTGTGGACGCACAGCAATCTCACCGCCGCGCGCCGTGTCTATCAGAACGCGAGCTTCCGGCTCGTACGTAGCGAGCGGCACAAGAGCTGGAGCCGACCGGTGATCAGCGAGCATTGGGAATTGGATTTGTAAGGACAAACGTGAGCCCGGGAGAACGGCACAATCTTGGCCAAATTAAACTTTGTTCATGCTCGGGCCGGCGCGAGACTTCGGCCAAATCGTCTCCTACATGGCGGACGCTTCGCATATCGCACTTCGCCAATTCATGGAGGAAATATGTCGATCAAGAGCTTCATTGATGGTCTGCACATCGGTCCCGCTTGGAGCCATGATAATCTTGCGGTGCATCCACTCATCGCCGCAGCCGCCGGCAAGCGCGCCTATCTCACCTTGGATGAGGCGCTGGCAACGCAATCCTTCCGCGTGAGCGAAATTTCAAAAAGCGGCAGCGTCCCCGAGCTCAAGGTACACAATAACCTGTCACAACCGGTCCTGCTGCTGGACGGTGAAGCGCTCGTCGGCGCAAAACAGAACCGGGTGCTCAATTTGAGCATCATGGTGCCGGCACAAACCGAGATGAACATCCCGGTCTCTTGCGTGGAGGCCGGGCGCTGGCGGCATGTTTCCGATCGCTTTGCGGCCACCGATCACGCTTATTTTGCACGCGGCCGGGCCCGGAAAGTTGCCCAGGTTTCATATGCAATGCGGGAGTTCGGCTCCCGCAGCAGCGACCAAGCCGACGTATGGGGTGAGATAGCGGCCAAGTCGGCCAGAATGTCGGCTCGCTCGCCGACCGCGGCGATGTCGGCGATCTACGAAGGCAGCCAGGAGCCGCTCGATGACTTTGTTCGTGCCATGCCCCGGCAGCAGGGACAGGTCGGTGCGGTGTTCTCGATCCATGGCCGGATCGCCGGCATCGATGCCTTCGATTGCGCCGATACATTTGTCAAAGCCGCACCAAAGCTCATGCGCAGCTACGCGTTGGACGCTCTGGAAACCGCGCCGCCCTCCGTGAACAACGAAACGGACAGCGATACCGTGCGGGCGTTTCTTGCGGACATCGAGGGCGCGAACGTTACCCGATTCAAAGCGCTCGGGCTTGGCGACGATCTGCGCCTCAAAGGTCGCGACTTCACCGGCGCCGCACTGGAAGTTTCAGGCCACATCGTCCATCTCGTATCGTTTCGGGATGGCCTGCACGAAATCCATTAGGCCTGGGCCGCAGGAAGCGTAGCCCGGATGAGCGAAGCCGCCTTTGCCAAGGCTTCGGCGGCCCCACTCACATTAGCCCGTCGAAGCTTTAGCGGAGACGGGCGACATCCGGGCTTGCGCCTTCAAGCATACCCGCAGCTCGCACCCGCTCATGCGGGCTGCGTCACCCTGACCACGATATTCCCCATCGCCTTTCCTGATTCCACGGCCTCGTGCGCGGCCACGATATCGCCGAGCGCAAACGTCTGCGCCACATTGTGCACGAGCTCGCCGCGCCCGAGCATTTCCGTAATGTCGCGGGTCGCGCGCTCGCGCTCGTCTTTGCTTAGCTCATAGACGATAAAGAATCTCAGCTCGATGCTGTTCTGCAGCAGGAACTGGAACGGAATCATCAGCTCGGGAGCGCTGCTGCCGTAGATCGCGACCACGGCTTTTGGCGCGAGCACATCCGGCAACAGCTTCGCGTTGGCCGCGAGATCAAGCTCGATCACGGCTGCAACACCGCGGTTTGCGGTGATGGCCTTTAGGCGCGCGCCGACACTCTCGCGCCGGTAATCGATCACGTGGTCGGCGCCGGCTTGGCGGGCAATGGTGGCCTTTTCGGGCGAGCTCACCGTGGTGATCACGGTCGCCTTCCGCTTCTTTGCGAACTGAATGGCATAGTGTCCAACGGCGCCGGCACCGCCGGCCACAAGCACGCTCGAGCCTTCCTTCACGCCGGCGAGCGCGACCGCGTGATAGGCGGTATAGGCGGGAATGCCGAGACAGGCGCCGGCATCCATGCCCACATTGGCAGGCAGCGGCACCGCGTGCTCGGCCGGCAAGACAATGAATTCGGCGGCCGTGCCGAACGGACGCCGCCATTGCCCATTCCAAACCCAGACCCGTTCACCGACACGGGAGGCGGGCACGCCGTCGCCGACGGATTCGATCTCGCCCGCTCCGTCGCTGTGAGGAATGACGCGCGCAAACGCGATCTTGCGGGTCAGTCCGGCGCGGTTCTTGACGTCTGAGGGATTGACCCCCGACGTGTGCAGCCGCACGCGCACTTCGTTGCGCGCGGGTTGCGGGGTCTCGACCTCCCCCAGGCGCAATACATCGCGGGCAGGTCCGTTTCGCTCGTAATAGGCAGCGCGCATGGAAACCTCACAATGTGTTTAGCATAGAGAATGCAATAGTTGAATGCGGCGATTGATTCGCACGGCGTTTGTCGGGCGAGTGCCGATCAGGACTGCCGGCGTCTTATTGTTCCCGGGGTCACCTCGAAGATCTCCGCCGTTGCCGGTGCCTCGGCAAACGCAGCCACATCGGCCCCGGTCATCCACGGCTGGGCGCCGAGCTTTGCGAGCTCGCCGTGCAGGGCTGCGCGGCGCACCAGATCGAGGTGAGCAAAAACCTCGTCCAGCAGCAGGACCGGCGCAAGGCCGGTCATGGCGGTAAGCAGTCCGGCATGGGCGAGGACGAGTCCGATCAGGAGGGCCTTCTGCTCTCCCGTCGAGGCGTCGGCCGCGGCAATGTTCTTACCCGCATGGCGCACCAGGAGATCGGTCAAGTGTGGCCCCTCGAGCGTGCGCCCGGCGGCGGCGTCGCGCGCGCGGCCCTCTCGCAGCATTGCGCGATAACGATCCTCGATCTCGGTTGCGGGATGCAGCAGGACGAGCTTTTCCAGCGTACCTGCAAGGCTGATATCCGCGCTGGGAAATGGCGAGACGGGGTCCTTGCGAGCGGCGAGGCTTGCTTGCAGTCTGCGCAAGGTTTCGACCCGCAACGCTGCGATTGCAACCGCGAGCTCCGCCGTCTCGTGCTCGATGGCATCGAGCCAGTGCAAATCGGACCGCGGATCCTCAAGCAGGCGGTTGCGCGAGCGAAGCGCGCGCTCCAGCGCAGCGACGCGACTCGAGTGATCGGCATCAACCGCAAGCACCAAGCGGTCGAGAAAGCGGCGCCGCTCAGATGCCGGACCATTGAACAACCCGTCGAGTGCGGGCACCAGCCAGATCACCCGCAGATAATCGGCAAAGGCCGTGGCGGAGGAAACCGGCGCGCGATCGATACGGCATCTGCGCGACACCGTGGCGCCCTCGGCGGGCTGCTCAATGCCGGTGCCCAAGGTGGCAAGGCCGAGCGCCCCTTCCACATCGGCGGATACCGCCCACGAGCCGTCCCCTTCGGAGAAGGCGATATCTTCGAGGGTCGCGCGCCGCAGTCCGCGCCCGGGCGCAAGCAACGATATCGCCTCGATCAGATTGGTCTTGCCCGCCCCGTTTGGCCCGACCAGCACGACCGGTCCGTCACCAACTTCGATCTGCGCCGAGCGATAGCTGCGGAAGTTCGTGAGCGAGAGGCGGCGGAGCATACAGGAATCGGTGGTCAGCAATCAGTAATCAGATCAGAGGCATCTGATTACTGACGCCTGATTACCGACCATCGTCACACTCGCATCGGCATTAGCACATAGAGTGCGCCCTTGCCCTCACGATCCTGAATAAGGGTGGGCGAGCCCGGATCAGCAAGCTTGAGCACCGCGGCTTCGCCGTCGAGTTGCGCAGCGATGTCCAAGAGATAGCGCGAGTTGAAGCCGATATCGAGCGGCTCCGCCCCGTATTCCACTTCGAGCTCTTCGGTGGCGCTGCCCGAATCCGGATTGGTGACCGAAAGCAGGAGCTTGCCTTTGCTCAAGGACAATTTCACCGCCCGGCCGCGCTCGCTCGACACTGTGGACACCCGGTCGACCGCCTGCTCGAATTCCAATTTGTCCACGACAAGCTCCTTGTCGTTGCTCATCGGAATGACACGCGCATAGTCGGGGAAGGTGCCGTCGATAAGCTTGGAGGTGAGTACCGCCTCGCCGATGTTGAACCGGATCTTGCCCTGCGACAGCTCAATGGTAATTTCCGCCTCATTGTCTTCGATCAAGCGCTGCACTTCGGCGACGGTCTTGCGCGGCACAATTATGCCAGGCATGCCACCTGCTCCCGACGGCAGCGGCAGCTCGAATTGGGCAAGCCGATGCCCGTCGGTGGCTACCGCGCGCAGCGTGCCGCTCTTCGCCGCGCCTGCCGGATGCAGATAGATGCCGTTGAGATAATAGCGGGTCTCCTCGGTTGAGATCGCAAACGCCGTCTTCTCGATCAGGCGTTTGAGCTCGGCCGCCGTCAGCTTGAAGCTGTGTGTCATCTCTCCGGCCGCGAGATCGTGAAAATCTCTTTCCGGCAGCGTCTGCAAGGTGA
>CATPCO010000642.1 GCA_955652925.1 uncultured Xanthobacteraceae bacterium
GCTCATCAATGAGCTTGCCGAACGCTATGACCTTCCGGGAACTTACGCCGCGATCTGTTTTGTCATTCTGGTCAGCATCTGTGTGTTCATCATCTTGGAAAGACTTGAGCGATGGCTGAGACCGGCCGACTGACCTTCCCCGTGGCGAGGCCGCTCGGGTTGCGCCTGCGGCCGGTCACGGCCTTGCGGATCACGATCATTGTCGCGGTGCTGGTGGGGTGGGAAGCGCTGGCGGCTTCCGGTCTGCTCTACCGGGACGTGGTGCCGTCGCTGCTCGCGATCGCAAAAGCGCTCTTCCAGATGCTGCGTGATCCCGCCTTCTATTCCCATCTCGGTACGACTGCGTACGAGATTGGCATCGCCATGCTCATCGGGGGATTGAGCGGCCTTGCCGTCGGCATCGTGCTCGGCGGCAGCAGGTTCATGGCTCGCGCCTACGAAGCCTACCTTTATTATCTCGGCCCCTGTCCCAAGATCATCTTCTTTCCGATCATGATCATGTGGTTCGGCGTCGGCCCGGGTTCGAAGATCGCGATGGGGGCGATTTCATGCTTTTTCCCGGTGGCGCTCAACGCCGCAGGTGGCATGCGCCAGATCGACAAGGTCCTCATCCGGGTTGGAAAAAGCTTTCGCGCGAATACCTGGCAAATGGTCACAAAGATCTACCTGCCCGCGATGCGCCATCCTGTCATCAACGGCGTGCGCCTCGGACTGGGCGTCGCGCTCATCGGCACGCTGCTGGCCGAGACCAAATTATCAAACCGCGGAATTGGTTTTCTCGTCATTCAGGCCTACAGCATCTTCAACATGCCGCAGATGTATGCGCTGCTGATCATCCTTTTCGTGATCGCCATCGGGGCGAACAGCCTCATCGGACGGATCGGCGGGCTGGATGATATCAGGAGATCGTAAATCAGGGGATCGTAAAGGGGCGCGCAGCAGAGGGGTGAACCACCGAACTCCAGCGCCATGCATGGTCCCGGAACAAAAGAAACCGGACTCGTTGCGAGTCCGGTTCAGTTTTGCCGGCGCAATGGCCGACAATCACCTTCCAGAGGGGAACAGCTGACGGCTGGAGGAATGTTGGTAATGAGGTAACCTTCGGCCGCCAGTGCGCGGCAGTATGCTCCCGGTATTTCCGCGAACAACACAAAGCTTCGCATGCCAGCCATGCAAAGCGAACCGCCCCGAGCCGGGCGCCGCCGACGCGACGCGCTTGTTGCAAACATCGACCCTAGTCAAGGGGTGAACTGCACCGGCAGCTTCAACCTGAGTTTCTCCGCCGCAATCACGGCCTCGGTCCGGCTCGCGACCTTGAGCGCCTTGAGGATGGCAGTCACGTGATTCTTTACCGTCGGTTCCGCCAGTCCTAGCGCCCGCGCGATCGCCTTGTTGCTTTTTCCCTGCCGCAACACCGCGAGCACTTCGGTCTGCCGTTGGGTGAGGCCGAGTTGAAGGGGGCAGGCTTCGCTCGCATCGCCCGCTGTCTCTTTTGATCCTGTCTCGTGCCTCAGGACGTCCGAAGGAATATAGATGCCTCCGGAAAACACCAGTTCGATCGCGCTGAGGATCACCTCGCACGGAGTGCTTTTGGGAATGTAGCCTACGGCCCCGAGTTCGAGAGCGCGCATCACCTCGCCCATGTCACTCGATTCGGCAAGGCACACCACGTCCGTCGTGGGGCGACGTTCGCGCAGCGTGGCAAGCGCGGAAAAACCGTCTCCGTCGGGCGCGGTAAGATCGAGAAGAATGAGATCGACATCGGAATTTTGTTCCAAAACCCGCATCGCTTCCCCGCAATCGGAAGCTTCCAGTGTGACTGCCTCGCGCTTGAGTTGGGCAAGCACCCCGCGCAATGCATGCCGAATCAAGACATGGTCATCGATGACGAGAATCTTCAGAGCAGGTCCGGCTGGCGCACGCTGAGCCCTTTCTGCCTGGCCGAGAACCAGCTTGAATTGCTTCTCCGGTCCGTGACCCTCGATTGGCGCGATAGATTCGCCGGTCTCCCGCGGTGACCGATTCGACGCCACGCTTGGCTTATGTTTCAGCACGAGCATTGGGCACCGCAGGTTGGAGAGCAAAATCACGGGACCTGTTCTAAGCCCCCGAGATCGACAGGTGTGTGAAGGTCTTCACACTGTCGTATCTATCCGCACCGAACGGTATGGTTCGGCGGCGTCGACGTGAATGCACGAACTGTGCCTGTTTTGCCTCGGGATGGGGAAGGGACCCTCATCGCGGCCGTCTTCGCGTTGCAAATGCGGAATTTCAGGCACTTGAGAATCGCCAGCGCCGATCGCCCGTACCTATTTCCCAGGACAAAAGAACTAGATCTGTGGCGCACCGCTCACTATTTCGAAGCCGACGTTAGTCCTGCGACCAAAGCATCAGTTGGTCGAAACCCGACCATGCGCTCAAATCTTTGACAAAGCGAGGCATTTTCAATCGCGTCAAAATGATGACGCTGCTCACTGCGCCATCCGGCTGATTCAGCGAACGCCTCGGTTCTCTTATTCTCAGCGCTA
>CATPCO010000643.1 GCA_955652925.1 uncultured Xanthobacteraceae bacterium
CCCAAAGGCACGCGCTTCAAAGTTACCAACCGGGAAGGCGACTGGGTGCAGGTGGAGAGCGATCGGTTCAGCGGTTGGATCAGATCGCGATTTCTTGCGGCCAATGAGCCGTGATGCGAGCTTGAGCTTGACCGGCTTGCCCATGTAATCGCGCTTGCAAAGCTCCACCCTGCAATGACGCAAGATGTCGTAGGCGGTGGTGCAATGGAAACGGAAATTGAGGGCATGCTCGACCTCGCTGCGGAAACGTGCATACTCAAATGATTCTAATCATTGGAGGTGACGATGGCTAAGGCGAGAACGTCAGCGAACGGAAAGAGCCGCGGGCGAAGACGGGCGTGGTCGAAAGGCGATCTGCGCGACCTTAAAAGACACTCCAAGGCGAGGACACGGGTGTCCGTGATTTCACGAACGATGAAGCGTACGGTTGGGGCGCTTCGGCAGCAGGCTCTGAAGCTCGGAATCGGCTTGGGGCACCGGCGGTAGCGAACTGTACTAACACAACGCCAGTATCGGTTTTGCTCCCTTGGTCAGGGAGTCAAAGCCAGCGCTCCGCGCAACAGCAGAGCATAGAACTGCTCGCTTGGCTTTGCGGCGCGATCAAGCCCCATGCGATCGAGGCACTCCCGCACTTGCCGGGTGGGCCGTCCCGCGATGAGACCGCGCGCGGCAAGCGCCGCGAGCGCAAGCGGGGAGGCCTCACGCAGGCGCGCAAGCGCAGGCAATAATCGCTGCTCGGTTTCAGTGAAATCGGTGCCGAACGGAAACAGCGGCAGCAGGCCTTGCTGGCGTGCGGGTCCGAGCGCCTGGGTGATGCGCTGCGGCGTGTTGTTGCGGGCTTCAGGACGCAGCTCAAAACTTTGCTCGATCTTGCCCGCGCGTTTTGCCTGCGCCAGCAGAGATGCTTGAAACCGGGAATCGGCAATGGCGAGCATGGCCGCGATCACATCGCGGTCGGATTTACCGCGCAGGTCGGCAATCCCGTATTCGGTCACCACGAGGTCACGCAGGTGGCGCGGAATCGTGGTGTGGCCGTAGCTCCAGCGGATGTTCGAGCTAAGCCGCCCGCCTGCCGCGCGGGAGGCAGGCAACATGATGATGGAGCGCGCCCCTTCGAGCTCAAATGCCTGGGCGACAAAATTGTATTGCCCGCCGACGCCGCTTACGACCTGCCCGTTTTCGAGGCCATCCGATATGACGTGCCCCAGCAAAGTCGCCAGCATGGCGTTGTTGACGAAACGAGCCTTGACGCGGACGCGCCGTTTGGTCTCCTCGTCGCCGTAGAGTGCGTTGACGAACGATACCGATGTCATGCGCAGCTTCGCACGCTCTTCGCGCGCGAGCTCGCGCAAGGCGCGATAGAACGCACGCGAGCCGAGAAAGAATGCGGCTTCCAGCAACGTGCCGTCAACCTCGCGCTTGAGAATGCCGGCCTCGCGCAACGCCAGAAAACCCTCGACCAGCATCTCGCTCGTGCCGTGCAGGCCGATCTCAAACGGGCCACTTTCGCGCAGCTCCGGCGGTCCGGCGTCGGGCGCATCGAGCCGAGCCGTGATTCGACGAAAGTGCGCGTTGTGCTTGTGCCGCAGGATGAGCGCATGCGTCACGGCGTCGCCGAGCGATCCGATCCCGAGCTGCAAGGTGCCGCCATCAGCGACGGTGCGCGCAACGTTGAGCCCGATCGCGTGCTCGCGCAGGTCGATCGGCTCGCGCGGCGGCGCGAACAGGGGAAAATCGGTCTGCGGACTTTCGAGCAGAAACTCGAATTGCTCCGCCTCCAGATCGGCATCTCCGGGCATGAAAGGCAGCTCGGAATTGACCTGTCCGACCAACAGGAAATCTGCCTTGCCGCGCGCACGCGCTGCCAGGAGATCGAGCGTGATATCGGGATTGCAGCTCAGGCTCAGATGCGTCCCGCCGGCGCGTTCCTCCCTGGCCACGATTTGCGCCACCACGTTGACGCCGCGCGCCAGCACATAACCGATCGCGTGCGTGTAGTTGGCGCTGATGTAGCTTTGCTGCGCGCTGGCGACGCCAAGGCGCGTCCCTGCCTGAAAGAAGAACTCATCGACTTGAACGTTGGGAGGAAGCCTGCGCTCACGTTGAGCCGCAGCGTAGGCGAGATCGGGGTATCCGCCGAAAATGCGGTGCGCGAGCGGCCGTGCAAATCGGGCGCCGAGCTCCGAGCTTCCGCGCGGCTTCTCCAGTGTCAGCGCGGTGAAGATGCGCAGCTTGAGCGAGCGGTCCGCCTGCGCGCGCGCGAACAGGGCATTGGCGACGTGGTTCGCCTTACCGAGACCAAGCGGCAGCCCGAGCACGATGGTCTTGCCGACGCGAGCGATGATTGCATCGGCAAGACGGTCGGTGTCGGCGAAGCGAGCGGGGCGCGGCACGCCGGTGAAGTTCTTTGAATCGGATGCGAGCACTAATTGATCCATCAGTACGAATTTGACCGTGGACTACATGTCCACACAACGGTAGAGGCTTTGCGCCGTAGAGCTCGACGCGCTCCGGACTTTCCTTCCAATTTGACGCCTCAGCTTCGATGCCCACCATCTCAGTTTTTTACGGCATCGTGATCCAAATGTTTCATCGCGATCACGGCCCACCACACGTGCACGCAAAATATCATGGTTCCGAGGCGCAGGTGAGGATTTCCGACGGTGAGATCCAACGCGGCTTTCTGCCGCCAACGGCTCGCCTCGTCAGACGCTGGGTTCTGCGCTAAGGTGGAACTCGATCGAAACTGGCGTCGAGGGCAGGCGTTGGAGCCGTTAGAGCGCATCCCGGGATTGGACGATGATCAAGATCACCTCGATTGAGCCGCGCGGCTTCTCTGATAATTACTGCGTGCTTGCCAGCACGCCCAGTCCCTTGAGCACTCGCTCGGGGGTCGCGGGGAATTCGTGGATGTCGCCACCGTGTTGGTTGAGGGCGTCGGCGACCGCGCAGGCTACCGACCCGAGCGCGCCGATGATCGAGCCTTCGCCACAGCCCTTGAAGCCGCCCAGCGCCGCGGACGGAACGTTGGCGTGATGAAGCTCGATGCGCGGAATTTCCAGCGCGGAGGGAACGATATAATCGGCCAGCGTCATGGTGCGCGGCTGCCCGGTCTCGTCGTACACCAATTCCTCGAGCAGCGCCTCCCCGATGCCCTGGGCGATGCCGCCGATGATCTGCCCTTCAACGACGGCGGGATTGATCAGGGTGCCGACGTCCTCCGCGGCGACGTAGCGCACGACCTCGACTTCGCCGGTTTTCGGATCCACGTCGACCACGGCAATGTGGGCGCCTCCTGCGAAGCTGCCGAATTTCGGGTCATAGAACGCGGTGACCTCGAAGCCCGGGTTGAGCTCCTGCGGGATGCGCTTGGCCGAGAAATAGCTCTTCTCCGCCAAGTCCTTGAGCACGATGCTCTTCGAGCGGTCGAGGGTGTGGACGACGCTATTGGTGATGGTCAGGTCCGCAACCCGCGCATCGAGCAGGAAAGCGCCAATGGCAAGAATGCGCTGGCGCAGTTCGCGTCCGGCTATGATGGTCGCGCCGCTGCCGAACACGGCAGTCCGCGACGCAAATGTACCAAAACCGTAGGGTGCCGCGGCAGTGTCGTTGGAGATGCTTGTGATGTCTTCCAGCCTCATGCCGAGCTCGTCGCATGCGACTTGGCGCATCGCCGTCATGATGCGCTGGCCTTGTGATGGCAGCGCCGCAGCGATCGTGAGCACGCCGGTTGTTTCGAGCCGCAGCGTAACGGCATCGCGGCCGGGTTGCAGTAAAGTGCCGGGACCCACCGCGGTACTGGTGCCAAGTCCCGTAAGCTCGGCATAGCAGGCCACGCCGATGCCGCGGAGCTTGCCGTTGGGTTTGCCTTCGTGTTGCTCTTTGCGCAGCCGTTCGTAGCCGGACTTGGCGACGGCAAGCTTGAGGCATGGCAGGTAATTCACGTTGTCGTGCACGAGATTGTTGGCGTTCCGGTAGGGCATCGCCTCGAGCGGGATGAGATTCCTTTGGCGGATCTCGACCGGATCGAGCTTGAGCCGGCGCCCGAGCTCGTCGATCGACAGCTCAAGTGAGGCCGATGCCGAGGGCCGTCCGACGGCGCGGTAGGGACCAACCGGCGTCTTGTTGGTGGCCACTCCCCGGGTGCGATAACGCATGGCCTCGATCCGGTAAGGCCCCGGCATCAAGCCAGCAGTCTGCAATGGCTCCATTCCGGCCGACCAGAGATACGTCGAGTAGGCGCCGACATCGACCCAGATATCCGAGCTGATCGCGAGGATGCGACCGTTCTTGTCGGCTGCTATTTGCAACTCGATGTACTGATCGCGGGCATGGGTCGAGGCGACCATGTTCTCCAGCCGATCCTCGACCCACTTCACTGGACGGCGCAGCTGCAGCGCGAGATAGCCGCAGACGAACTCTTCCGGATAGATCGACGCCTTCTGACCGAAGCCGCCGCCGGTGTGCGGGACGATCACACGAATGTCCGTCTCGGCCAGGCGCAGATGCTTGGCAAGGTAATGCCGCACCACATACGGAAGCTGGTGACTGATCCAAACAGTCAGCGTGAATGTGCTCTCCCGATACCCGGCAACACAGCCGCGACTTTCAAGGCAGAGCGCCTGTTTGCGGCCGATGCGGAACTGTCGCTTGACCACCACGTCGGCATTTCGGAACGCCGCGTCGACGTCGCCGCGCTGGTACTCGCGCTTGATGAGATAATTGTTCTTGCACTCGGCATGAACGAGCGGTGCATCGTCCTGTTCGCCCAGGCGCGGGTCCGTGACTGCCGGCAATGGCTCATAGTCGACCTCGATGAGCTCGCAAGCATCTTCCGCGGTAGCCCGATCTTCGGCGACAACGGCGCAAATTGCCTCGCCGCAGAAGCGCACCTTGTCGACGGCAAGCCAGTGCTGGATCGATTCGCCACCCGAGAACCGGTTGGGCATGCTGCGAAACGGATCGACCTTGCCGAGAAGCTCTTTTCCGGTGAGTACTCTTATGACGCCGGGCAGCTGCCGCGCCTTTCCGGCATCGACGTAATTGAGACGGGCGTGTGCATGCTGGCTGCGCAGGAATGCCAGCTGGTACATGCCGGGCAGCTTGATGTCGTTGAGAAAACGCCCGTCTCCCTCGACCAGCGGGATTGCCTCGTCCGGGATCACCGGCGATCCGACCGCCTTGAGATTGACGAAGCGCGCATCCGACGTCACACCGAGCTCCTGCTGGTCGCTTCAGAAGCCTGCGCATTTGCACGCGCAGCTCCTGACTGCCGTGCCGCAATCAGCACGGCGTCGACGATCGCCTGATAGCCGCTGCATCGGCAGATGTTGCCGGACAACGCCTCGCGCACTTCTCGTTCTGTCGGATTGGGATTGTCCCGCAGGAGCTCGAGCGCGGTGATGAGCATGCCGGGCGTGCAATAACCGCACTGCAAGGCGAAGTTCTCGAGAAAAATCTGTTGCAGCGGATGACGCGTGCCATCCTCTGCGCGCAGACCTTCAACGGTGACGACATCGGCGCCGTCCGCCTGCACCGCGAGTGTAAGGCACGCGCGCGCGCTGCGGCCGTTAAGCGAAATCGTGCAGGCGCCGCACACGCCGTGCTCGCAACCGAGATGCGTGCCCGTGAGATGCAGATGCTCGCGCAGAAAATCCGCGAGAGAAAGGCGAACCGGTACGGTCCTTTCGTAGACCTTGCCGTTCACAGTCACGCGGATACGATGCTCCCTAGCCAACTTGTCCTCCTGCGCGGGCGAAAGCCGTTTCAAGAGCGCGCTGGGTGAGCACGCCGGCGAGATGCCTGCGGTAGCCGGCAGATGCGTGAATGTCGCCGGCCGGGTCGACATCGGCGACCACCTTCGCGGCGGCTTCGGCAAAGCCATCCTTGTATCGTTTGGGATCCAGCCGCCGCCCGGAGAGCGTTTGCTCCGCAGCATATGCGCGAAACGGACCCTCGCCCATGCCGAGGATGGTCAGCCGCGCGTGATCGCAGATTTCGTCCCGCATCGTGAGCGTTGCTGCCGCGCCGGCGATGGCGAAGTCGCCGAGTCGGCGGGCGAACTCTACGAATGCCGATCCCGTCCGAGCTGGCGGCCGCGGATAGCGCAGCTCCACCACCATTTCTCCGGGCTCCAGCGCGTTCGACAGCGTACCGGTGAAGAATTCCTCCGCCCGCAGCTCGCGGCAGCCTGCCTTGCCCGCAATCACAACCGTTCCGCCCATGGTCACCAGAACACTGGGATGCTCCGCCGCCGGATCGTTGTGAGAGACGCTGCCGCAAACAGTCCCGCGATTTCTGATCGCCATGTGCGCGACCTGCCTGGTCGCCTCCGCCAGCAATGGCCAACCCCCGCATACGTCAGCGCTGCGCAACAGATCGGCGTGCCGGACCAGGGCGCCGACCGTCAGACAGTCCTTCTCGGCGCGCAGACCGTTGAGAGCTTCGATGCGATTGATGTCCACAACGACAGCAGGGCTAAGGATGCGCAGGTTGAGCATGGGCACCAGGCTCTGGCCACCGGCCAGCACTCTGCCCTCCTGCCCGGCATCGTCCAGAATGTGCAGGGCCTCCTTGAGGTCACGTGGCACGCAGTAGTCGAACCAGGCTGGCTTCAACGGTAAATCCAATCCCCAGCAGACAGGAGCGAGATGCGACGGTGGAGAGGATCGCGGCGCACTTGACCCTGTCCCATCGCTGGGAGTGCTATTATGTCAGCGATTTGCCCCTCACCCCACCCCTCTCCCCGTTGATCCCACCTGACCGGAACATACCCTCGTCATGCCAGACGATCCCAGCCCGGATCGGGCCGGAAGCGATCGCCGTAGCGTTGCGCCAGAACCTCGAGCGCGCGGCGGATATTTTCGGCTCCGCGCGAGCGCGCATAATGCATGGGGCCGCCGCGGAACGGCGCAAATCCGGTGGCAAAGACCATGGCGCCGTCGATGATGTCCTCATCCTCCACGATGCCCTCGCGCAGACAGGTGACGCACACATCGAGCATGGGAAGAATAAGCCGGTCACGCATCTCCTCGGTCGGCGCCGGCGCCGCGCCCTCCTTGATGGCCTCTCCCTTCTTCCAGACGTAGAAGCCCTTGCCGGTCTTGCGGCCAAGCTCTCCCAGCTCGACCTTGTCGCGCAGCACCCGCGAGACATCGGGCATGGGCCGGTCGAGGTTTGCCTTGAGGCTCTCGGCCACGTGCAGGCAGATATCGAGCCCGACCTGATCGGCAAGCTCGATCGGCCCCATGGGCATGCCGAAGGATTGCGCGGCCGCGTCGATGGTCTCGCGCTTTCCTCCCTCGTTGAGCATGACCATCGCTTCCAGCATGTAGGGCGTGAGTGCCCGGTTGACCAAAAAGCCCGGCGCGCTTTTGACCGGCGCGGGCAGCCGATCGATGCGGCCGAGGAATGCGCGGCCTTGCGCCAACACGCCGGACGAGACCTGGTCGTGGCTGACCAGCTCGACCAGCGCCATGCGGGAGACCGGATTGAAGAAATGCAGCCCCACAAGATGATCCGGACGCTGCAATCCCTCGCGCAGCTGTTGCAGCGGAATGCTCGACGTATTGGTGGCGAGAATGGCGCCCGGGGCCATCTTCGGCTCGATTGCGGCGTAGATTTTGCGCTTGAGGTCGAGTGTCTCCGGCACCGCCTCAATGACGAGATCGGCGGTGTGCACGCCCTCGCCGTTCAAATCGGGGATGAGACGGTCAAGTGCGTCGCGCGTTGCAGTGCGCCGGTGGCCGATCTTGCCGTACAGATCGGCCGCCCGGGCGACCGCCTTGCCCAACGCTTCGGGATTGGTGTCGGCGAGCGTGACATGAAAACCATGCCATGCGCACCAGGCGGCGATATCGGCCCCCATGGCGCCGGCGCCAATGACGTGCACGCGCTTTCCCGGCCACTGCCCATCCGCCAGCTGCTTGAGCTTCTCGCGCAGAAAGAAAACCCGCACCAGGTTGCGCGATGTGTCCGATGTCAGGAGCCGCGCAAAGGAAGCGATCTCGGCTTTCTGCATCTCCTCGGCACTGCCGCCGTGATGCTCCCACAGGTCGATGAGAGCATGCGGCGCAGGATAATGCTCGATCGGCGCCTTCTTGCCGGTCTGCGCGCGCATGCGCCTGGCGGCAAGCTGGCGGCCGAGCTTGCTGTTGAGGAGCTCAATGAGCTTGCCGCCGCGCCGGGTCTTCAATTTGCCAAACACCGCGGCGCTGGCCGCCGCCTTGACGTGCCGCTCCGCCACAACGGCATCCACAAGTCCGAGCGATTTCGCGCGCGTGGCGCGCGCATTTCGCCCGGTCAGCATCATGGTCATGGCCTCGATCGGGTTGATCAGGCGCGGCAAACGCACCGTGCCGCCAAGGCCGGGATGCAGGCCGAGCAACACTTCGGGAAAACCAAGCTGCGCATCTTCAACAGCGACGCGGTAATCGCAGGCAAGCGCAATTTCGAGCCCGCCGCCGAGGCAGTAGCCGTGAATGACGGCGACGACCGGCACCGAGAGCTGCTCGAGGCGATCAATGACGGCGTGCCCCTCGCGCAAGCGATTCTGCACCGCCGCAGCCTCGGTCATGGTGCGGAACTCGCCGATGTCCGCTCCGGCAATGAAGCCGTTTTTCTTTGCCGAGCGCAGCACCACGCCTTTCGGCAGCTCGCGCGTAATCTGCGCGAGCGCGTCGTTGAGCTCGCGTAGCACGTCCTCATCTATCGTGTTGGCGCTGCTACCCTCCTTGTCGAAGATCAGCCAGGCGATGCCGTCATCATCGCGGGCAAGCTTCCAGTGCCGCCAGGCGCCGGCCGCGGCCGGTTTGCGACCGGCGGAAAATGGCCCGAGCTCGAGATTGCGCGGCGCAAGCGTGTCCCAGACCTTGCCCATGCTACAGCGCATTCCAGGGAAGTTGACGAATGGCAGCGCCGCAGACTCGATCGCCCCCTCTCCCCGCCGCTTGGGGCGGGGAGAGGGTGGGGGTGAGGGGCGAACCGCATCGATAGCGGTGTTTGCCCCTCACCCCACCCCACTCCCCGTTAAGAACGGGGAGAGGGAGCAGACCGAGTTTGCCGCCAGCTATCATCCCACCTAACCGAAACATGCCTCTACAGCGCCTCGATCAGCATGGCGCCGCCCTGTCCGCCGCCAATGCATTGGGTGGCGATGCCCTGCTTGATGCCGAGCCGACGCATTGCGTTGACGAGGTGCAGCACAATGCGGTTGCCGCTCGCACCGACGGGATGACCGAGCCCGATCGCGCCGCCGTCCACATTGAGCTTGTCGCGCTCGATGCGCCCGGCAGCACCGTCGAGATTGAGCACCTCGCGGCAGAACGTCTCGTCCTCCCATGCTGCAAGACATGCGAGCACTTGTGCCGCGAAGGCTTCGTTCAACTCCCACAATCCGACATCGGCAAGCGCAAGCCCTTGCCGGCGCATGATCGCGGTTGAGCAAAGCACCGGACCCAGTCCCATGATGGAGGGATCAAGCGCCGACCACTCGCTGTCGATGATCACGGCGCGCGGCGCCAGCCCATACTGCTTCACCGCTGTTTCCGAGGCCAGGATGACCCAGGAAGCGCCGTCGGTGATTTGTGAGCTGTTGCCCGCCGTCACCTTGCCCCAGGGACGCTCGAAGGCAGGCTTGAGCTCACCGAGCTTCTCGGCGGTGCTGTCCGGGCGCACGCCGTCGTCAAAGGAATAGGTGCGGCCATCGCGGCCGTAGGCAGGTTCGAGCTCTCCCGCGAACCACTTTTCTTTCTGCGCGCGCGCGAGCCGCTGCTGGCTGTCGGCCGCGTAGCGATCGGCGTCGAGGCGCGAGATGCCGAAAACATGGGCGAGGATCTCGGCCGTCTGTCCCATGTTGAGCTCGACGAGCGGATCGGTGAGACCGCGCTCGAGGCCAATGACGGGCTTGAGGAAAGACGGCCGGAAGCCGAGCATGGCCGCGAGGCGCGACCAGATATCGCGCGCGCCGAAGAGCCGCGCGTACCAGAGCGTGGCGCTTTGCCGAAAGATGAGCGGAGCGCGACTGAGCGCCTCGGTGCCGCCCGCGAGAATGAGATCGGCGTGGCCGTCGCGAATATTGCGGTAGCCGACGTCGATCGAGAGCATGCCCGAGCCGCAATTGATCGCGACGGTGTATGCGGTCATCGCCTCGCCCATCCCGAGACGCACGGCCGCAATGCGGGCAGGATTGGCTTCATCCGCCATGACGTTGACGCAGCCGAGGATGACCGCGTCGAACGCATCGGGCGCAAATGGCTGGCGCAGCAGCAGCGGCCGGCCGCACGCAACGGCGAGATCAACCGGCGTGAACGGTCCCGGCCGCCCGCGCGCCCGCAGGAAGGGCGTGCGGCTGCCGTCGATGATATAGACCGGCCGGCTCTCTATTCGGCTGCCGCCGGTTGCGGCATCGCTTGCGATGGCACGTCTCCCGTGGCTCGGTGTGTCAGTTCCTCCGGCGCAAAATCATCGACGGCCAAGGCCGCAGCGACCGCCTCCGCAGTCGCATGCAGTTGCGCTGCCTCGGCGTCGTTGATCAGGTTTTTTCTGCGCGCCTGCGCAACATCGCGAACACCTGCCTTGTGCATTCGCTCCTGGAGGGGGGAAGCGGCGAGCGTGAGAGCAAATGCCCGCTCCAGACGCGAAAGGCCATCATCCCCCGTACCATGGAAGATGTCTACGGTGAGGCGATCGCGGGTTGCCGAGGGCGAGAGCAGAACTGCCGCGCAGGCCTGCGTCAAACGATCCGCTGGGCCGCGCCGGCGCACACCGAAGGGAAGCAGCAGAAATCGCAGCAACCACGCGGCCGGCCGGCTCGGCAGGTTCGCGAGAATCTCGTCGAGGCGCCGCTCGATGGTGGCAAAGCCGGTCTCCATCGACCATTCGACGAGCGGGAGATCCGCTTGCTGGCGGCCTTCATCCTCCCAGCGCTTGAGTACGGCCGAGAGCAGATAAAGCTCCGAGAGGATATCGCCGAAGCGGCCGGAGATCATTTCGCGCCGCTTGAGGCCTGCGCTCAAAGTGAGCAGCGCGAGATCGGCGGCAACCGCAAATGCCGCCGTATAGCGAGCGAGCGGCTGGTAGAAGCGGCGCGCTCTGCCGGCGTCCGGGGCAGGGGTGAACAGGCCGCCGGTCCACGCGCTCACAAAGGCCCGCCATGCATTGGCAAAGCTATGGCCAAGATGGCCCCAGAATGCGCGATCGAATTCATCAAGCCCGCGCGCGGGATCGCCATCTTCGAGCGCGGCAATCTCCTTGAGCAGATAGGGATGGCTGCGGATCGCGCCCTGGCCGAATTGAATGAGGCTGCGGGTGACGATGTTGGCGCCTTCAACCGTGATCCCGATCGGCACAGCGCGATAAAAGCTGCCGAGATAATTGAGCGGGCCTTCCTGCACCGCCTTGCCGCCGTGGATGTCCATTGCGTCATTGGCGACAATGCGCAGGCGCTCGGTCGCCTGTTGTTTCATGATGGCGGTGATCACCGCGGGGGTGTGACCGTGATCGATCGCCGAACAAGTGAGCCGCCGAGCGGCATCGAGCAGATAGGTCGTGGCCGCAATGCGCCCGAGCAGTTCCTCGATCGCTTCGAAGCGGCCGATGGGAACGTGAAACTGTTCGCGAATGCGCGCATAGGCGCCGCAAACGTGCGCCGCAAACGCACAGCCGGCGGCGGACAGCGACGGCAATGAGATGCCGCGCCCGGCCGCCAGCGCGCTCATCAGCATTTTCCACCCCTTGCCGGCCTGGGCGACCCCCCCGATGACATTGTCCATGGGGATGAAAACGTCGTGTCCCCAGGTGGGGCCGTTCTGAAACATGTGCAGCGCCGGCAGATGGCGGCGGCCGATCTGCACGCCCGGCAGGTTGGTCGGCACAAGCGCAACGGTAATGCCGAGATGCTCGACATCGCCGATGAGATGGTCGGGATCATCAAGCTTGAATGCGAGCCCGAGCACCGTCGCCACCGGCGCGAGCGTGATATAGCGCTTGTGCCAGTTGAGCCTGATGCCGAGCACCTCGCGCCCTTGCCAGATAGCACGGCAGACGACGCCGGTATCCGTCATGGAGGCGGCGTCGGAGCCCGCTTCAGGACTGGTGAGTCCAAAGCAAGGAATCTCGCTGCCCTCTGCCAGACGCGGCAACCAGTAGTCCTGCTGCTCTTTCGTGCCGAAGCGATGCAACAGCTCGCCCGGTCCGAGCGAATTCGGCACCATGGCGGTGACTGCGCCGCAGATCGAGCGCGTGGAAATCTTGCGGATGACTTCCGAATGGGCATAGGCGGAAAAGCCAAGTCCGCCGTATTGCTTCGGAATGATCATGGCAAAGAACTTGCGCCGCTTGAGAAAGTCCCAGACCTGCGGCGGCAGGTCACCGAGCTCCCAGTTGATGCGCCAGTCGTCGAGCATGTGGCACAATTCCTCGACCGGTCCGGCCAGAAATGCCTGCTCCTCGGCCGCGAGGCTCGCGGGGGGAAACTTAAGCAGCTTTGCCCAATCAGGATTACCGCTGAACAGATCGGCGTCCCACCACACGTCGCCCGCTTCGATGGCCTCGCGTTCGGTCTGCGAGAGGCTCGGCAGCACGCCGCGGGCCCAGCGAAAGATCGGCTTGGTGATCCGGTCGCGCCGGAAGGAGGACAGGGTCATTGGCTCTCTCCGCTCATCCCCGCCAAAGCGGGGACCAAGGCGTTTCGGGTGTGCGCTCTTGCGAGCGATCTTTCCACGTCGGGTTTAGACTCTCAATTAATGCAAGCTTGCAAGCTCTATTGCATTTTTTCAATTGGCGTTCTCGCTGAAATGCACTCTCTCTCGCGGTTCATGCCGCTCGAAGGGTGCTGCGGACGGCGAGCCGGCGAAGGAGTGGAATTGGCGCGAATGACGCGCTCCAG
>CATPCO010000644.1 GCA_955652925.1 uncultured Xanthobacteraceae bacterium
GCATTCACGGTGTATGAGGTTGATCCGAGCTTAGCCGTACGAACTTCGACTCAGCAGTTGATGACGACAATTCTCTCGCAGCGAGCCCCGTGGCACAAGGGCGGGTTTAAAACCCGCCCCTACAAGCTTCGTGACCGCGATGTGCTTCCCGTCCGGGATTTGCCGGACGCTTGTCATATGCGATTGCCCTGCCCTTGTGGCGCTCCCCACAAGAGGGAGGGGAGCCGACCGCGACTCGCGGCTCCAGCTCACCTTAAACCTCTATGGATGATCGAACCGCTGCGCGCTCCGTAAACCTCCTCGAGCGGTATCGCGAGGCGCGCAGGCATGCGCGCGGCTACAACGACCTGCATGAGCACGTGCTTGCGCTTGCGCAAGCAGGGCTGCTTGTCGTTGTGGACGAGCCGATCAACAAAGATACCGAAATGCATCCGCTGGTTCGCTGGCAGTATCGCGGTGGCATTCCCGAACCCGAACGGAAAGCCTTCCTGTTCACGCAGCCCACCGATTCAAAGGGCCGGCGTTTCGATAGCGCGGTGCTGGTGGCAGGCCTCGCCGCCAATCGAGACGTTTATCGCATCGGCTTCGGCAAGCCGCTGGAAAAAATCGGCGAGACCTGGATCGAGGCGATTGCGCATCCCATTGCGCCGCGCGTTGTCAATGATGCTCCGTGCCAGGAGATCGTCGCAACGGGAGATGATCTCGACCGCGACGGGGCGGCGCTCGATGGGTTGCCGGTGCCGATCTCGACGCCGGGTTTCGACAATGCGCCTTATCTTTCCGCTGGGCATTACATTACAAAGGATCCGCAGACCGGCATTCAGAATGTCGGCAATTACCGCGGCCAGCTCAAGGCGCCTCGCCGTCTGGGCATGAACCCGTCGGTCGAGCTGCGCGCGGGAATTTTTGCCCATTGGCAGAAATGCAAGACGCGCGGAATGCCGCTGCCGTGCGCCGTGGTGGTCGGCTGCCCCCCGGTCATCTCCTATGCGTCCGTGCAGAAGATGCCGGAAAATCTCGACGAGCTCGCAGTCGCCGGCGCGCTCGCCGGCGGCCCGATCAACGTGGCGCGCGCAAAAACGGTCGATTTGCTGGTGCCGGCAGAGGCCGAGATCGTCATCGAAGGACTGATCAATACGGAGCTTCTGGAGCCGGAAGCCCCGTTCGGGGAATCCCACGGCTACGTCAATTTGCAGGAATACAACGCTTTCATGGACGTCACGGCGATCACACGCCGGCGCTACGCCATCCTCACGTCTTTCATCAGCCAGGTGACCCCGAGCGAGTCGAGCGTCATCCGGCGCGTGGCGATGGAGCCGGTTTATCTGCATCACCTGCGCACCGTCCTCGGCATCAAAGGCGTGACGCACGTTGCCATGCATGAGCCGCTCACCAGCCTCTATGCCGTGATCGCGATCCAGTTTGCGCGCGGAGCGCCGGAGAGCGAAATCTGGCGTGCGCTCTACGGCGCCTCGGCGCTGCATCGCTTTGCCGGCAAGTGGATCATTGCCGTTGACGAGGACATCGCCCCGGACAATGCCGATGCACTGTTCTGGGCCATGTCCTATCGCTGCCAGCCGCAGCATGATCTCAAGGTCGTGCCGCACAAGGACCCCGGCCACGGACCGCGCGGACCACGCGATGATGGCGAAACCGCAGCCGTCCTCATCAATGCAACACTCAAGACGCCGTTTGCACCGGTCGCATTGCCCAAACGCGAATTCATGGAGAACGCGCGAGCGATCTGGGAGCGGCTCGGCTTGCCGCCGCTCACGCCGCAACCGCCCTGGCACGGCTATGACCTCGGCCATTGGCCGGCGGAGCTGGAACGGCAGGCGCAGATGGCCGTGCGCAGCGAATATTTCGAGCTCGGGCGCAATCTTGCCAACGAGCGCCGCGGCGATGTCGCGATGAACGCGCCGGTGATACGCGATGAGGAGAAGAAGGAGAATAACTCATGAAGCTTGCCGTGCCGGACATGATCTCGCCGTCGTATTTCCCCGCGATTGCGGCGATTGAGCTCGGGATGTTCAAGCGGCAAGGCCTCGATGTGACGCTCGAGCTCATCTATCCCGTCGACAAGTGCTACGCGGCATTGCGCGACGGCGCGGTCGATTTCGTCGGCGGCTCCTCGCACTCGGCGCTCTCCGCATTTGCGCAGTGGCGCGGCGCCAAGCTTTTGTGCGCGCAAGGGCAAGGCATGTACTGGTTCCTTGTCATGCATCGCGATCTCGGCGCCAAACGCGGCGAGCTTGCGAGCGTAAAAGGACGCAGCATCGGAGCGGCACCCTGGGTGGAGATGGGGCTGCGGCGGCTCCTCATCGAAGCCGGCATCGATCTCGCCCGCGACAAGGTTACGATTGCGCCGGTGCCGGGGGCGCAAGGCGCCAGCATCAATTTCGGTGTGACCGCGGCGAGGGCGCTCGAAGACCGCAAGATCGACGGCTTCTGGGCGAACGGCATGGGCGCCGAGGTGGCGGTGCGCCGCGGCATCGGTACCGTCGTGCTCGATGTGCGGCGCGGCGACGGGCCGAAGCCGTGCTTCAACTACACCATGTCCGCTATTGCGACGACGCAACGGTTGATCGAGCGCTCGCCACAGAGTGGCGCCGCTGCCGTGCGCGCGCTCGTGAACACGCATGCCGCATTGAAAGAGAATGTCGCGCGCGCAACCGAGGTCGGGAAAAAACTCTTCCCGCCAGAGGAGGCCGAGCTCATCAGCGAGCTGATCCGGCGCGATCTTGCCTATTACGATGCGTCGATCTCGCGGGAGTTCGTAGCGGGTATGAACCAGTTTTGCCGCGATGCCGGCATTCTCACGGGCGATGTCGCCTATGAGGATGTGGTGGCGACACAGTTTGCGCGTTTGTGGGACGAACGATCGTAGGGCGGATTAGCGACATCCGCCACCGCAAGTCGGGCTTGCCCGACTTGCGCACCATATATTGCGCAACCCGGGCAGGCCCGGGTTGCGGCGGATGGCGCGTAATCCGCCACCCGCAAGCACGGCGGGTTACGGCGCGCGAAATGGCGCGCCTAACCCGCCCTACGTGAGCGGCGGCAGATTGAGCGCCGCGTCGGCGAGCGCGGTGGCGCGCTTGAAGTCGAAGGTCCGATAGACATTCTGCTTCACCAGGAACGAGGCGCCACCGTAGAATTTCTCGTATTGCTGGTGGCGGCTCCCGAACTCCGAGCCGATGAAATCCCAGGCAAGGCGCAGCAGCGCGACCCGGCTCTTGGCGTCGGTGGATGCGGCGCGCATGTAGCGCTCGACATCGTGCGCGGTCTGCGGATTATCGAAGTCGCGCGCCGACGAGGGTAAAGTGATAAATGCGCTGCCTGCAAGATCGCGGATGATTTCGAGCATGCGGCCGTTGAGCTCGGATTGCATCGCCATGGCGGAATAAAGCGCAACCCGCGACGGCCACAGGATCCCGTTCTCGTCGATGGTAGCGATGCCTTCATGGGCGAGCAGCATGGTCTCGTACATCGTCACGAGCGCAGCAAGCTCGCCCATCATGACCTGCACCGCCGGGTTGGCGGCATTGCCGGTCATCTCGTTCATCCGCTGCGCAATGCCGATCATGAAGCGCAGCTTGGTGACATAGCGCACCTGCGCCTGATGATTGCCGTAGAGGTGCGAGGGCGTCTTCCACCACTGATCGCGCATGAGCTCGAGATTGCGATAGATGAATACCCGCTCCCATGGCACGAACACGTTATCGAAAACGACGAAGCTGTCGCCCTCGTCGAAGCGGCTCGAGAGCGGATAATCGAATGCGTTGGCCGCGATCGGTGCGAACGGCCGGCGCGGATAAAGCTTCACACCCGGCGCGTTGATCGGTACCGCCAGACAGTTGGCGTAGTTCTCATCGCCGGGCTGCAAGGGATGGATGCAGCTCAAATGAATGTAATCCGAGATGGCGCCGGCCGTGGCAAGCTGCTGCGCGCCGGCAATGACAATGCCGTCGTCGCGCTCCTTGACTACGCCGGCATAAAGCGTCGGATCGCTTTGTTTGTGCGCAGGCTTGCTGCGATCGATCTGCGGGGGAACGATTGCATAAGAGACATAGAGATGCTGGTCGCGCATCTCTTCGTAGAACGCGACGAGATTATCGGCGAATTGCTGCCCGGCGGTTGCGAACACGCGCGGCACTGCCGCATAGCCGGTAAAAAATCCCGCGACGTGATCGGGACTGCGCCCCATCAGGCCGAATGTCGCCTCCGCCCAGGTCTCGGAAAAACGCCGGCGCGCGGCAAGATCGGCGTGAGTGTGAGGAACCTGGAAGGCGCGCAGCACCGGCTCGCCGGTCCTGGGCGATGTGAAGGTCATGCGCTCGCGCAGCGCCGGCTCTGTTGCAATATCGTAGAGCCTTGCGACCGAGCGCGCGGCCTCCCGGAACGCGACGTGTTGCGTGACATCCTTGACGCACTCGCCGTCCACAAACACCTGGCGGCCGTCGTTGAGGGAGCGCAGATAGTCAGAGCCGGTCCGCATTATCAAGAACCCGTTCAGTGTTTCCCGCTTCGCAAAAAACAGGTCGTCATTCCGAGGCCGAAGGCCGAGCACCCGGAATCCATAACCACAGTCGGCCTGGGATTATAGATCCCGGGTTCGCAGCCTACCGGCCGCACCCCGGGATGACGGGACCAGCTCGGATGAGCTCGACCAGCTTGGCAGGCGTGATCGGGGTCTGGGCGAGGTGGACGCCGAAGGATTCGAGCGCATCCTCGATGGCCGAAATGATCGCGGCGGCGGTTGGAATGGTGCTCACTTCGCCCGCGCCTTTGGCGCCGAGCGGATTGAGCGGTGACGGCGTCTCCTTGTAGAGCGTCACAATCGCGGGAACTTCCGTCGCGCTGGGCAAGAGATAATCGGCAAACGTGGTTGTGACCGGTTGGGCGCCCTCGTCATAACCCATCCATTCAAGCAGGGCATTGCCCAGGCCATGCGCCACGCCGCCGCGCACCTGGCCGTCCACCAGCATAGGATTGATCAAGGTGCCGGAGTCCTGGAGCGCGACGTAATTGAGCACGCGCACACCGCCGGTCTCGACATCAACCTCGATCTCGGCGACGTGACAGGCATTGGCATAGGCGAGCGCATCGGTCCGCCAATTCACATTGGCTTCGAGGCCGGGCTCGATGTCAGGCGGAAATCCATAGCCCGGCGCGCCCTTGAGGATGCGCGCAAGCTCGCCAAGCTTCACGCAGAGCTGCGGCGCGCCGACCACGCGCACCTCGCCGTCCACGATTTCGAGATCATGCTCGGCCGCCTCCAACACATGACTTGCAAGCTTCTTCGCCTTGCCGGCCACGGCGCGCGCCGCGAGCAGCACAGATGAACCCGCCGTCACGGTTTGCCGGCTGGCGAAGGCGCCGAGCCCAAGCGACACGCCGCCGGTGTCGCCGGGAACGACCGTGATGTCGCCGGCCCGCATGCCGAGCTCGCCCGCGCAAATCTGCGCCAGCGCGGTGCGCAGCCCCTGGCCGATCGCGGCTGCGCCGGTGAAGACCGAGACTCGGCCCGTATTCGAGATCCGCACCAGGCCGGATTCGAATGGACCGCGCCCGGTGCCCTTGATGCCATGCGCAAGCCCGATCCCGATGTAACGATGCTCAGCGCGCGCAGCCGCCTGGCGCTTGCGGAAATCACGCCAGCCCGCGGCCTCGATCACCTGCGCCTGGCAGGCGGGATAGTCGCCGCTGTCGTATTGCATGGTGGCGCCGGAGCGCGCCTTGAGCGGCTTGGTGTAGGGCATTTTTTCCGCCGCAATGAGATTGCGCCGGCGCACCTCGGCGCGGTCAAGCTTGAGCTCGCGCGCCACGCGATCCATCAGCCGCTCCATGGCGAAGGCCGCCTGGGGATAGCCGGCGCCGCGCACGGAAGAGACCGGCGTCTTGTTGGTCGCGGCCAC
>CATPCO010000645.1 GCA_955652925.1 uncultured Xanthobacteraceae bacterium
ACGTACTCGCGCATTGAATAGATGGCGGCACCAGCTCGAACCTCGTGGGCTGCATCACGGGCAAATCTGCGGGCTTGGCACCGTGGAGTATATCCTGCCGGTGTAGGCGTGCGCCGGTGACCATCTGACGCCGACCTCCGCCGGTACCATCAGCCGGTCATCAGACCAATTTCCCTATTGATAGCGCGCTATTCGCAATGGACGTATACTGAGACCACACGCAATACGGCGGTCCCCCCGAAGTTCCAGAAGAGGCGACCGCGAAGAGGAGGACATCATGACCATCAGCCGACGCCGTGTTCTTGCTGGCGCGCTCGCAGCGCCCGCTATCGCCGGCTCGACGCGATTGGGCTCGGCTGCGCCGGCCCAGACGCTGAAAATCTCCCACCAGTTTCCGGGGGGCACGATCGACGAAGGCGATTTCCGCGATCGCCTGTGCCGCAAGTTCGCGGCCGAACTCGAGAAGCGGACGGACGGTGCGATCGCTGCGCAGGTCTATCCCAATTCATCGCTGATGAAGACGGTGGCGCAGTTCTCCGCGGTGCGAAAAGGCGTCCTCGATCTTAGCCTTTATCCGATCTCCTATGCCGGCGGCGAGTTCGCCGAGCTCAATATCGGCCTGATGCCCGGACTGGTCAGCTCCTACAAGCAGGGTGGGGCCTGGAAGCAGGCGCAGGTCGGCCAGAAATTCAGCCAATTCCTCGGCAGCAAGGGCGTCATCATCGTGTCCTGGATCTGGCAGGCTGGCGGTGTGGCGAGCCGCGCCACCCCGATCGTCAATCCGCCGGACGCGAAAGGCCTAAAGGTCCGCGGCGGCAGCCGCGAGATGGACATGGTGCTGCAGGCCGCCGGTGCGACCACGCTGTCGACGCCGTCGAACGAGCTCTATGCCGCGATGCAGACCGGCGCCTGCGATGCCGCCATCACGTCCTCCACCAGCCTGATCTCGTTCCGGCTCGAAGAGGTCGCCAAGAGCCTCACCACCGGCCGAGGCAAGTCCTACTGGTTCATGCTGGAGCCGCTTATCATGTCGAAGCAGACCTTCGACGCGCTGTCGAAGAGCCAGCAGGACGTGATTATGGCGCTCGGCGTCGAAATGGAAAAGTTCGGCACCGCGGAGGCCATGGCCGACGATCAGAAAGTCGCCGACGTCTATGCCAAGAAGGGCGCCAAGGTGTTCGATCTCGACGAGGCGACCGTTGAAAAGTGGCGCGTGATCGCCCGCGACACCGCGTGGAAGGACTACGCGCAGAAGACGCCGCTGTCCGCGGAGCTCCTCAAGCTCGCCGAAGGTATCCCGCTGTCCTGACGTTCGGCGAGACATCGCGATGGCCCACGGCCTCGACCTTGTCGAGACCGAGCAGGCCGCGGCGCCGGCGGCGAGCGCCGCCGATCGCGTCATTGCGGTCGTCAACGACCTCGTGGTGAGGGTGTCGTTGGTGGCGCTGATCGCGGCCGACTTGGTGCTTACCTACAGCGTGATCGTGCGCTATTTCCTGAAAATCTCCACCGACTGGCAAGACGAGATGTCGGTGTTCCTGATCGTCGGTGCGGTGTTCATGTCATCCGCGGCGGTGCAGGCCCTGCGCGGTCACGTGGCGATCGAGGCGATCTCGGGCCTGTTGCCGCCGCGCGCAAAAATGATCCGGCAGATTCTCGTCGACCTCGCCAGTTTTACCTTCTGCGCCTTCTTCGCCTGGAAATCCTGGACTCTGCTGCTTGAGGCGTTGGAAGAAGGGTATCACTCCGGCTCGACCTGGGGCCCACCATTGTGGATTCCCTACTCGCTCATGACGGTCGGCATGACGCTCCTTTCCGTTCAGATCCTTCTCCAGGTGGTGCACGAGCTGCGGCGCCGCGGCCGCCTGCAATGAGCGTATTGTCGATCGGGTTGCTCTACGGCGGCGCAACCCTCGTCGTAATGTTCATCGGGATGCCGATCGCGTTCGCGCTCGGCGCGGTCGCGACCTTGTTCATGATCGTTTTCATGCCGAAGGGCTCCGTCGACACGATTACCCAGAACGTCTACGAGGAAATGGCGTCGATCACGCTGCTGTCGATTCCACTGTTCATCCTGAAAGGTTCGGCCATCGGCCGCTCGCGGGCGGGCCAAGATCTCTACGGTGCGCTGCACGCCTGGATGCATTGGATTCCTGGCGGGCTCGGCATCGCCAACGTGTTCGCCTGCGCCCTGTTCGCGGCGATGGCGGGCTCCTCGCCGGCGACCTGCTCGGCCATTGGTTCCGCTGGCATCCCGGAGATGCGAAAGCACGGCTACTCCCCCGGATTCGCCGCCGGGATCATCGCTGCCGGCGGCACGCTCGGCATCCTGCTGCCGCCGTCGATCACTATGATCCTGTACGCGGTCGCTGCCGAGCAGTCGCTCGGCCGGCTTTTCCTTGCGGCGATCGGGCCGGCGCTCCTGCTCGTCGCGCTGTTCGCGGGCTATGCAATGTGGAGGTTTCGGCGCGAATACCATGCGGCCAAGGCCGAATACCACCGCACGGGCGCGGACTCGGAGCTGCTGCGGATCGATACACGCACGGTGTACGACAAGTTCGCGCTGCTGCCGCGGGTCCTGCCCTTTGTCATCCTGCTGACCGGCGTGATGGTCGCGCTCTACGGCGGTTATGCCACGCCCTCAGAAACGGCCGGGTTGGGCGCCGTTCTTGCGCTCGCCCTGATCGCGTTGATCTACAGCGTGTGGACGCCGCACGATCTGGAGCCGATCCTGGTCGCGACGCTGCGCGAATCCACCATGCTGATGCTCATCATCGGCATGTCGCTGCTCTATTCCTACGTGATGAGCTACCTGCACATCAGCCAATCGACGGCGCAGTGGATCGTGTCGCTGCAACTGTCTCGCTGGGTGCTGCTCGCGGCGATCCTGCTGATGGTCATCGTCCTTGGTTTCTTCCTGCCGCCGGTCTCGATCATCCTGATGACGGCGCCGATCATCCTGCCTCCGCTCAAGGCGGCTGGCTTCGATCTGGTCTGGTTCGGCGTGGTCATGACCATCGTCATGGAAATGGGGCTGATTCATCCGCCCGTGGGCCTGAATCTTTTCGTCATCAAGAATATCGCACCCGACATTCCCCTGCGCGACGTCGTCTGGGGCGTGATGCCATTCGTCGGCCTGATGATGTTCGCCGTCGTGGTGCTGTGCGTTTTCCCCGGCATCGCGACGTGGTTTGCCGACGCAATCATGGGCACGAAATAGCGCGCAGCCTTGTGACTATCGAGGCGCCGGCCCCGCCACCATCTCAGCGGCGACGGTCACCAGGGTGGCCGTGACTCGCGCAGGGACCGAGGGGAATGCGCGCCCACTAAGCACGCGCCGGACTCC